>JAFZYE010000075.1 GCA_017616445.1 Bacteroidaceae bacterium | reverse complement strand
TATTTTGATTTGTTCATATGCAGTCATCCATTTTGACTGCAAAGGTACGAAATCAAATCCGTGCATTCGAAAAATCTCTCTAACTAACTATAATTCAATTGTTTCAAAGAACGCTTGGCGATTTTTAGTGGACAGCAATGATATTCTATATAAAACAGTCTCAGACTGCTGCACGCGCATCGAAATCCACACGATTCACAATCGACCGACCCAACGTCACCTCATCCGTGTATTGCAGCTCGTCATTGACAGACAAGCCTCTGGCCAAAACCGTCAGCCGCACATTAGGGAAACCCGATAGTTTACGCGAGATGTAAAAGTTCGTCGTATCGCCCTCCATCGTAGAACTCAGGGCAAGGATGACTTCGTTCACATCGCCTTTTCCAACGCGTTCAGCCAAACTTTGGATGTGCAAGTCAGAAGGGCCGATTCCATCAAGCGGACTGATGACCCCACCCAACACGTGGTACAAACCATGATACTGACTTGTCGCCTCAATTGCCATCACATCGCGGATGTTCTCAACCACACAGATCGTCGAAGTATCCCTCGATGGCGATGCACAAATCTGACACACCTCCGTATCGGAAATATTATGACACACTTTACAGTAATTCACGTTATGCCGCAACTGACGCACGGCATCCGCGAATCCGTCAACGGCACCAACATCCATCCGGAGCAAATGCAACACAAGCCGCAAAGCAGACTTGCGACCTACGCCAGGCAGCTTCGAGAACTCATCTACTGCCCTCTCAAACAACTCCGAAGAATACCGTTGTTCCATTCCGTCTTTTTGAAAGTGAGTTTCGTGCTGCAAAGTTACGCATTTTTCTTGAAAAACGCATCTCGAAATTGTATTTTTCACTCTATTACGCATTTTTTTAGGCATTTGAACTCATTTTTAACAAAAAACTTTTGGTTGGTCTTAAAAAAAGTATTACCTTTGCCGTACACCTTTTTGAAATAAGACGTAGAAAAAAGAAAAATTAAGTCTAGAGATTATGAAAAAGAAGGTGTAGAGAAAAGAAAGAATATATGTAGACCTAATCACCTTTTAATCAGTTGAACAGGTGAAAGAGAATGAGTTGAAGAAAGATGAGTATCAGATACCGACTGACTGAAGTCAAAGACAACATCAGTAGCAAGCCGAAGAAAGGCTATTACGCTCAAGTTGTCACAAAGGGTACAATTGACACCCAGACGTTGTGCAAACAGATCGCATCATGTTGCGCACTCTCAACGGCAGACATGACCGCAGCCATCATTGCACTATCGCAGCAACTGACAGAGTTCTTGCTCGACGGTTACAATGTGAATATCGAGGGAATCGGCACCTTCTCGCTGTCGGCAGAATCAAAAGTGGTGGAGAAAAAGACCGATATCAGAGCACAATCGGTCAAAGTAAAGAATATCAACTTCCGTTCTGCGGTAAGTTTGAAGAAAGCGATGACGAAATCGAAGTTCATTCGCGAACAGTATAAATAAAGAATCATTCAATCAAAACAGTATTAACAATTCACAAAAGACATTGAAAATGAAAAGAAATCTTATTCTCGGTATGGCAATTCTCGCTGCATTTGCCTTCGTATCATGTAAGTCGACCGAAAGCAGTTACAAGAAAGCATACGACAAAGCAAGACAGCAGGAACAAGCTCAACAGGCAACAGCTCCCGTTCAGGTAACACCAGTTGTTACTCCTGTACAGACCGTTACCCCAGTCGTTGCTCAGCAGCAGCCAGAAGACAACACAGACCTTCGTACAGAGAGTCTTAAGGCTGTTAGCGGAACGCTCAACGCATACAACGTCGTTTGCGGTTCATTCAAGAGCATTGACAACGCAAACAACCTCTGCAGCACCCTGAAGAACAAGGGTTACAGCGCCATTATCGCCCAGAACCCTGCTACAGGCATGTACCGTGTCATCGCTACATCATCAAGCAACAAGTCAGAAGCTGTATCAAGCCGCGACAAGCTTCGCGCTACTTATCCTGACGCATGGTTGCTTTATGCAAAATAACATTCTTTCACCCTGTCAAGCACAGACAGTTGAAAGAATAGGAATAAACTTTCAATCAGCTTAGTTTAAGCACATTTTAATTTCTTTTTGGTAAGTGAGAATAATGTAAGAATTATCTCAGGCGGTTGCTAGTTGTGAAACTCGCAACCGTTTCTTTTTAACACCCCTTGAGTCCTACAAAATTCTAATTGGCGTTGCTTCTCAGGGCAATACATCACACCAGTATGAACAACATTTATGTTGTGCAGCACACTTTTTCAGTCCAAAATTTGGCCTATCCAAATAAATGTGTTAACTTTGCAGGTCAAAACTAAAGTTTTAAGTAAACGAATTCAATTGCCGCAACAGTAAAAATGAAACGAATAGTTAGTTGCATCATACTTTGCTTTTCATTCTTTCTATCGTCATTCGCTGCCGATGGGAAAGAAATATTTGTCATTACCCCTCTCTCTGCGGAAAATGCATGGTGGACAGGCAACCTAACTGCCATCGATGAGCTGAAGAGCGAGCGGGACGACATCAACATCAAAGCCTATCAGCTGTCGAACAAAACATACAATTCTGTAAGCGAATACGACGAGCAAATCAACAGCGTCAAAGAGATGTACCCCGACAAAGCGCCAGACCTAATAGTGGTATTCGGCACCGCAATTTACCCTGCCATTTACCAATTCAACGAATTCTGGCCGGATGTTCCAATCATCCTTGTCGGCGAATTTGATTATATCTGCGAAAAGGAATACTTGTTTAGTACCTATTGGGAGGAGGATGCCAAGAGAACCAAACTGACGGAATTACGGGCAGACTTTAACATGACCTATATCCAAACCCCCATCTACTACAAGAAAACAGTTGACCTCATGGTCCAGATGCTACCAAAACTGCAAAAGGTATTCTTTATCGGAGGAGAAGAACTGCTCAGCAAGGAATTGACAGAGCTTTTCAGAAACGAGGTAGAGAGTCGACATCTCATATTCACACCTTATCTTGCACAAGACCACCAGACTACCGATCTGGAATATGCATTAAGTCAGATTGACCACACCACGACAGGAGTCATCTACACCAATTGGCTCTCACGTTCCAATCCACGTAACAAAGTATTGAAATTAGGTGCTCGCCACATGATAGAAGAGGCTGCACCTCATTTCAGTCCTTACTTTGAAAACACCAACGTGGATGAAGCCGTAGGCTTTGTATGCTACGACCTTGATGAGTACCATAATACCCTTAGGGAAACCATACTGAAGGTGATTGACCGCAATATGGAACCGAGAAGCATCCCTTTTGAAATCATTCCTGCGCAGAAACCGGTTATCAACATACAAGCACTCCGTCGTTTCAACATGGACGAGAGTCTTATACCAAAGGATGCGGTTTTGGCCAATTATTCCTCTACGTTCTGGGAGCAGAATCGGCAAGTCATTCTGATTTCGATTTTTACGATGCTCTGCATCACCATCGCCCTACTCTCATTGCTCCACATCAGGGGTCAGAGATTCAGAAAAGCATTGAAAGAAGCCAAGCAACGCGCAGAAGAGTCAGATCGTTCCAAGACCCTCTTTGTACAAAACATGAGTCATGACATTCGTACTCCACTGAATGCCATTATCGGTTTCTCACAACTTCTTTCGCTTCCTGACGGGGCTATCAGCGACGAAGAAAAGCGCGAGTACTCAAAATACATCAACAACAGCACTAACATGCTCATGATGCTGGTCGACGATATCCTCAACCTTGCAGAAGGAGAGGAAGGCAGCTACAAGATAGAGCCTACCGACACACCATGTAACTCGATATGCCGCAGTGCCATGACCAACATAGAGTATCGTGTAGATCCTGCGGTTAACCTCTACTTCACCAGTGAGGTTGATGACGACTATACAGTCATGACCGACGGAAGACGAGTACAGCAAATACTCATCAACTACCTCACGAATGCATGCAAGCATACCAGCAAAGGTGAAATACACGTCCACTGCTCACTATTAGAGAATCCTGGCAAGGTGACATTCTCTGTTGCCGATACAGGAACAGGTATTCCCAAAGAGATGCAAGACGACCTCTTCGAACGATTTACGAAGCACGACAACTTAGTTCAGGGAACAGGACTTGGGCTCAACATCTGCCGCACGTTAGCAGCAAAACTCAATGCAGAGGTAAAACTCGACAAGACCTATACCCACGGTGCACGCTTTGTATTGATTATCAACAAATAAGGCAAGGAGAGAACTCCAGGTACACACACTAAGATTCCCTCATAAGCACGCCAAAACAACAAGACAGATACTCATAACATCAAAAAAACATTAAAAAGGGAGCGTGGATTTGCATTTTTGCAAAAAAACACGTAACTTTGCACATGAAAAGCCAAAAGCACGTTTAATGAAAGCAAAAAAGGTACTATTCATCACAACTGAAATGATTCCCTACGTGGCAGAATCACCGCTGTCGGTAAAGGGTCAGCAACTGCCGCAACTCATACAGGAGATGGGGCACGAAATCCGCACATTCTCTCCGAACTGGGGAATCATCAATGAACGCAGGAACCAACTTCATGAAGTCATTCGCCTTTCGGGAATGAACATCATCATCGATGACACCGATCACCCACTTCTCATCAAGGTTGCGTCACTTCAAAGTGCACGCATGCAGATCTACTTCATCGACAACGACGACTATTTCACCCGTAAAGGAATCATAGCCGACGAGACAGGCGAAGAGTATCGCGATAATGGCGAACGTGCCATCTTCTATGTACGCGGAGTACTCGAAACGATGAAGAAACTGCGTTGGATACCTGATGTCATACATTGTCACGGATGGGCATCAGCCATCGCCCCCCTGCTCATCAAGCGTGCTTATCAGGACGAACCATCGTTCTGTGATTCAAAAGTAGTCATCTCCGTATCTGCCTCAGAGTTCAAGACCGACTTAGGCGATAGTTTCCAGCGGAGCGTACCGTTCAGAGACATCACGACGAAGGACATTGCAGATGTTTGCACAGGTAACTGTACATATCCTGAGTTAGCAAAGATTGCCATTAAGTTCGCAGATGGAGTCGTATTGGAGTCAAAGCGCACACCAACAGAGATTACCGCATACGCCAAGTCACTTGGCAAACCGATTCTCCCCTATCAGGGCGAAGAGAACTACGCTGAAGCCTATAGCAAGTTCTACGACTCGCTTATGCCAGACGAGCAGTAGCCCCACGGACGATAACGACAAACAACTCTCAAACGCTTTTGTCACACATCATCATGAACCGCAAATCATTCTATATCACAGCACTGCTGTTCTCTGTTTTCTTTACGATTATTGCATGCGATGACTCTACCGACACACTCGGTAGCGACATGATGCCACAAACAGATATTGCTGTGAAGGAAAGCCGCACATACGACGTATTCACACAATCATATTCAGCAGGCGACTCTGTACTCGCCCGTTCCAGCAAGTCTTACCTCGGACAATTCACGGATCCGGAGACAGGCACCATCATTAAGTCCGACTTCCTCGCTCAGTTCCACTGTATCGAAGATTTCGCATTCCCTGACTCCATCATCGGCGACAGCATCACGTCTACCGACCTCCGACTCTACGTCACTAAATATGTAGGAGACTCACTGGCAACATTCAAAATCAGCGTCTACCCACTCACAAGAATCATGAACCCAGATGCTGACTACTACACGAATATCGATCCGACACAATACTGCGATACAACTCAAGAACCAATTGCGGTGAAGTGGTTCACTCTCTCCGACCGCACCATCAGCGACTCGGAGCGCAACAAATTGTCCCACCAAATGAAGATTATCATTCCGCTGCCAAATACAATCGGTACTCAGATACGCGCTGCATGGGATTCCAACCCTGAGTACTTCAAAGACTCTGAAGCATGGATCAACAGCGGACTTCCTGGATGTAAAGGTTTCTACTTCAAGCTGGAAAGCGGTGACGGCGCACTGGCCTACATCAATATCGTACAGTTCAACATCAACTACCGCTACTACCTGGACGAAGAAAAAAAGGATACCACAGGAACCTGTCAGTTTGCAGCAACAGAAGAAGTCATACAAGCAACTCATTTCTCTAATTACAATCTCGACAAGTTACTGGAGGACAATACTTCTACCTATCTCAAGAGTCCTGCTGGTATCTTCACGATGGCAACACTACCTATCGACCAGATACTTAGCACCGACACCATCAACCAGGCGAAAATAGTGCTGACACGCTACAACGATATAGTTTCCAGCGGATTCCGGCTCGACATTCCGAAATACTTGCTCATGGTACGACTCGATGACTACAACAAAGGATTCTTTGAGAACTACCATCTTGCCGATGCCAACACGTCTTACCTCAGCGCGTTCAACTCGGCCAACAACACCTACACATTCAATAATATCGCACGCCTGATTGGTACGATGAAGAGAGAACTGAGCGACGGAACAGCAACAGAAAACTACAATAAAGTGCTGCTCATTCCTGTCGAACCTACATTTGAGTCCTCCACGATCTCAACACAAAACCTCGTGAAACTCTGTCACGACTTCTCGATGACAAGTGCACGACTCGTAGGAGGAATCAATCCTGTCAAGCTCGAAATCATCTACAGCAAGTTTACAAAATAGAATGTCTCAACAACAGCATACACATAGAGCTGAAAGCCCAGGCCTTCAGCTCTATTGTTTTTGTGTGAGGAAATTGTTCGTGTGACTACTCAACAACCTCAATCGTGATGCCTTCGACAGATGCCAAAATATCAAGCATCTGCTGACGGAGCCGATTACGGCGCACATGAAGATCCAGATTAACCGTATAGAGAGGATGTCCTTCGGTATCCACCCGCTCCTCCATCCGATACGAATTGATTCCGATTTTATATTGAGCTAAATGCTGACGCACTTGGTCAATATGTTGCAAACTGGGAGCAGTAAAACGTACTGAGAAATTGATTTCTCCAAACTGACGGAGAAACATATTCATTCCCTCCAAACCCAGCAAAACCAAAGCTGTAGCCACACAAGCAAGGACATACATGCTTGAGCCGCATGCCATACCAATCGCTGCTACCACCCATACCCCAGCTGCTGTTGTCAGGCCATGAACAGTACGTTTCTGGAAAATGATGGTACCGGCTCCGATAAAACCAATACCGGTAACGATTTGTGCCGCTACACGAGACACATCAAGACGCACATTGGGATTGTCGGCATAGTGGGTAAGCACTTCCCCGAATCCATACTGGGAAAGCACCATGAAGAGGGCACTGCCTAACGCAACCAAGAAATGAGTGCGGAAACCCGCATCCTTTGCTCTGTATTCTCTCTCGAGCCCTATGAGTCCACCCAAGAGGGCTGCTACTAATATACGCATGATATAATCCGTCATAGGCACAACTCATTAATTAACACCTCTTGCCATAGAAACAAGGAGGACGATGATGTAATTGAAATAAACCACTGCAAGGAACAAGTTCATGTCTTGCTTCTTGTAGCCTGTGGAAGTGAACTGCTCGGAGGTGAGACGGGGCGTTCCTAACCGCTTCATCACCCAATCATACAAGTAATAGAAACCCCATCCGATGAGACACCCTATGATGAGTCCTACGGTAACATCTCCGAAGTAATGAACGCCAAGATAAAGTCGAGTGAAGGTCGTAGTGGCCGACCAGAAGTACAACGTAAAGGTGACAGCCTTATAGCGAAACAGCAACGCGAGGAACGTGGCCATACAGAAGGTGTTGCAGGCATGTCCTGAGAAGAATCCGAAGCGTCCGCCTCGATACCCCTCGACGACGTCGACAAGGAACATGATTTCTGGATCTTGCGTTGGTCGCCAACGTGCCACCATCGGCTTCACAAGGCCTGAACAAAGTCGGTCAGCCACGAAAATCATCAGACCAATCGTCAGGAGGATAATCAGTCCGTCGCGCACATAGTTATTGCGGAAGATGATGACCAGCAACATGACAATGATGAGTGACCACGAGAAAGTGTTGGTCACACAAATCATGAGATTGTCCCAAAAGAGCGAGTCGCTACCATTGAGAGCCAGCGTAATGGTTTGGTCGAGTTGCTGAATCATAAACGTTGGTTTTAAGTATTTGTTCTACTTGTGCTGTCCCACTAAATCTGCTCAAACACGCTGACTGGTACCCATCCAACTTTGCCTTCTTCGAGCTTCACCTCACACCACTCCTTCATCGACTGGTCGAGCATCTCGACTTTCGCTCCTTCATGGATGATAAACAGGTCTGTGCTTGTGTCGCTTGGAGAACTCTTCACAGTAACAGCAGGTGACATGATGATGGCATAGTGACGGTTGACGATCGCATGATGCTGCGATAGCGCACAGAGGTTGGCTACCACTGTCACAAACAGCATGAACAAACATCCATAGAAACCTGCCTTACGGATAGAGATGTTTGACATGAAGGCATAAACCAAGATGCTAGCCAGCATCAACACAAACGCCACGAAGGCAATGATGAGCCAGCTGTTGATACTCATGATGTTGGTCAGGCTTCTCCACCAAGTCACAAAGAACATCTCTGAAGGAGGAGTGACCTTATCGGTGGTCTTACCTCGTGCCAGAGCCAGGTTAGCCTTCGTATCGCCATCGCTCGGATCGAGAATCAGGGCACGTTCGTAGTTGAGGATGGACAATGCCACCGAATCCAACTTGTAGTAACAGTTTCCAAGGTTGTAGTATATTTCTGTTGAGACACCTTGCTCACGAATGATTGATTCATAAATCTGTGCGGCCTCCTCGTAGTGTTCCTTGGCATAGAGGTCATCTGCTTGTTGCTTTGTCTGAGCAGCAACAGTGAGTGACGTGACAGACAAGAGGGCTGTCAGTACAAGCACAAGCGTTGCTGACGGACTCTTAGCCTGAGGTACTCTCTTGAAATTGTCCTCCATCTTGCTGATGACATTGACCGCACTGTTATAGACTGTCTCCATATTCTCATTTGGATTACCTGGTGCATAACGTGCAAACTCACATTCGTTCAAGGTCTTGATGAACTCATCAGTAAGCTGCGTGTCTACCTGCTGCTGAGCAAGTGCTGCATTGATATTGTCCTTATTGAGATTGGCCTGTGGCATATTCAGCTTGTCGGCGATATATCCCCACAACGCACGCATCACCTCATCATAGAACTCACTTTGGTTCTTGTCTGCCAGCAATTTAGCTGCCACCTTCAAGCGTTTCTTCGCAATCTTGTTGGCCTTTCTGCCACGCATCTTGGCGATGTTGGCATTGTCTTTAATCTGCTTATGACCGATGGCCAGAATCGTGAGGAAAATAAACAATGGAATGAGATAAGCCAACCAGAATTTCCATGAGCCGAAGAAACTGTCACCTGGCTGATGGAGGTCGGTCTCTCCAGTCTTGATGTAACGGATATCCTTATTCAGCTCCTTCACATCCTGCTGGTTGTTCGTGTAGCTTTCTACCGAACTGCTTGAGCCACTACCCTTCTCCACTTCGATGGTATACGGTTCTGTAGAAACGGTCTTATAGCTGTTCGTAGCAGGGTCGAAGAACACAAAGTCGGTTGCAGGAATCGTGTACTTGCCAGCATGGCGCGGAACAGCCAGATATTCAAATTCCTTGCTTCCGCTCAATCCGTTGCGGTTCAGCGAGAAGTTATCTGTTGCCTTTGCGTCATAGGTCTCAAAATCTTTCGGAAATGCCACTTCTGGAGCTGAAATCAGTTTCATATTACCTGTACCCTTCACGTTGATTTTCATGGTGACGGCATCATTGGCTTTCACCTGCTGCGCACTGATTGTCGAAGAGACAGAGAACGAACCCACAGCACCTGAGAAGTTTGCAGGTTTATCAGGAAGCGGACTTACATGGATGGTGAGCTTCGGCGTAGTGATTTTCTTCTTCACCTCTATCAGGCCACCTGTCCCGTTGAAGAACGCCTCAATCGGATCAATCGCACGGTTTTGCTGCACGACAACACCCTCATAGGTTATTGACGGAATTACCAAGTCGCCCGACTTCTGAGGGAAGAGCACATACTGACTCCATACGACCGAATGGTACATACGTCCATTGTAGTTCTCTGGCGTAAATTCCTTATTTCGAGGCAGTGGTATTTCCTGAATCTGGAAACCGTCAAGTGTAGGCAGCTTTCCATCGAGTTGGGTGAGGTTTACCAGCGAATACACCTTATAGGTCACCAATATCGCCTCCTGCTCATACACCTTGGTTCGGCTGGCTGTAGCTGTCATAAAGAGGTCTGAACCCGAAATGGCGGTCGACTGCGGGCGGGGACTTTCTTCCTGCATCCGCTGACGACGACCACCCTGCTGATACTGCTGGTTTTGGCGGTTACCTCCACTTGATGCGACAACTTGTATACTCAATCCCTGCGACTTATACGTCTGTCCTCCCACCACAACACTTGCTGGCGGAATGCTATAGGTACCTGCCTTGGTAGCCATCAGGGTGAAAGTGTAGGTGTACGAAGAACTTTGGGACATCTGTCCGTTGATATATTGGAAACTGCTCTGCTGCGAGGTACTTGGACCATACATCACATCAAAGCCTTCAAATCTCGGATAAGTAAAGTTCGACACATCCTGACTATTGACTGTGTATTGCACGCGGAACCGCTCACCGACTTCCACGATTGACGGAGCGGAAGCCCTTAACGTCACATTGTCCGCAAAGAGAGAGAGGGTCGGTAGTGACCAGAGGATTGTCAGAAGTGAAATATACAACTTATTCATTGTCCTATACTATATCTTTATCTGTTCTACATTTGAGGGTTACCAGTCTTTCTCAAGTCCTTGACGATAAGCCTTCTCAGCCTTCTGCACCTTTTGTTGCACAGCCTTCTCGTCCTGCTGGGCAGAATTGAGCAACTGTTCCGCAGTCTTGTCGTCCATCTGTGGTTTCTGTGGTTCAGCAGGTTGTTGCTGTTGCTTCTTTTCCTGTTGATCCTTGTTCTGCTGGTTCTGCTGATTCTGCTGATCCTTGTTCTGTTGATCTTTCTTGTCTTGGTCCTTATCCTGGTTTTGTTTGTTGTCGCCCTGATCCTGCTTGTCTTTCTGCTGGTCTTTCTTGTCCTGATCCTTGTTCTGATCTTGGTTCTGGTTCTGATTCTGCTGGTTCTGGTCTTGGTTCTGCTGATTCTTCTTCAACATATACTGAGCCATCGCCAGGTTATACCTTGTCTCGTTATCGGCAGGGTTGCATCGGAGCGCACTTTTATAGAGATCCACAGCCTGCTCGAACGACTTCATCGCATCAGGACTATTGGCCTTCATCAGGTTACGTCCTGTGAGATAGGACAGGTTGCCCATATTATGATAGACATAAGCTTTCTTCTCAGGAGTTTCGGCAATCTGCTCCAATGCTTTCTTGTACTGCTCGAATGCCACCGAGTCCTTACCTTGCGGAATAATGGCATTACCCAGATTATAGAACGCCTCGAGCGACTTGTTCATGTCGAGCGCCTTACGATAATAGGTCTCAGCCTTGTTGTAGTCCCCATCACGGAAGTATTTGTTTCCCATTCGGATACAATCACGATCGCTGCTCTGTGCCATGATCTGCATGCAAAGTGTCAGCGACACGATTGTAAAGAGATATCTTGACAGTTTCATACGTTACACCTTATTATTTATTAAAGAGTTTGAAACGGCGGAACAATTTGTTTTTCTTGTCGAGGATACAGAGTTCGACAAAGAGTACGATGAACAGCAAAATGGCTACAGCGATGAACTGCTCGTCGTATTCCGAATACATCGATGTGGTGTAGTCCTCTTTCTGCATCTTGGCGATTTCAGCCTCCAGCATCGACTGGGCATCGTCTGTACGATCCACATGGATATAAACGCCGTTTCCTGCCTGAGCAATCTGCTTACCTACCGATTCGTTCAGCTTGGTCGTCACCACATTTCCATCCATGTCCTTCTTGAACTGGTTGTTGCCCATAGGAATCGGGCCACCCTGTGGCGTACCAACCGAAAGGACAAAGATACGGACACCCATTTCTTTGGCTGCCTTGGCCGCTTCAACAGCATTCTGTTCGTTGTCTTCGGCATCTGTAATCAGTATCAAAGCCTTGCCTGTAGCGGTATTCTGTGAGAATCCTGCCATCGACTTCCGGATGGCTTCACCCAGGTCAGTTCCCTGCAATGATATTGTCTTCGGATTCAGCTGATCAAGGAACATCTTTGCCGACACGTAGTCAGAGGTGATAGGCAACAGGGTAATCGAGGTGCCGGCAAAGGCCACCAAACCCAGTTTATCTTCATCCAGCTGGTCAATCAGCTTGCTGACAATCATCTTCGACTTACCCAATCGACTTGGGGAAATGTCTTCACACAGCATCGAGTTCGACACATCGACGGCGATGACTGCCTCAATGCCTGAACGCTTGACCTCCTCATTACGCATACCATACTGTGGACGTGCCATGATGAAGATGATGAGTGCCAAGGCAAGCATCAGCAGTGCGAACTTCACGATTGGACGAGTCCTGGACACATCGGGCATGAGATGCGCCAACAAGTTGGTGTCGCCGAACTTCGCCAGATTACGTTTCCGACGATACCTCAGGAACACAAACAAGGCTGTGAACAGAGGTATCAGCGTCAGCAGGTACAGATATATTGGATGTGCAAATCTAAACATTGTCTTCTACATTTTATGGCAGGCGGCGCAAAACCACCATCCTCATCAACAATTCTAATAAGAACACAATCAGTGCGGCCAGTGCAAACGGTTCGAAGAGTTCGTTGCGCTTGCTATATTGCCGTACGTTGAACTTCGTACGTTCCATCTTGTCTATATCGTTATAGATGGCATCGAGTTCGGCATTTCGCTGTGCGCGGAAATACTGACCACCTGTCTCTTTCGATATCTTGGTCATCGTAGCCTCATCGATTTCCACAGGCAGACTGATGGTACCACCCGTTGGGAGCGGATACGGGGCCATGCCGGTTGTTCCGATACCGATGGTGTAGATACGCACCTTCTGCTTTTTGGCAATCTCGGCAGCTGTGACAGGCGAGATGTTACCTGCGTTGTTCACACCATCTGTCAGCAGGATGATGACCTTCGACTTCGCCTTGCTCTCACGCAGACGCAGCAGGGCGTTCATGATGCCATCACCGATAGCTGTTCCGTCATCGATGGTTCCGTTGGCAGCCATACGGGTATCGGCACTGATATACAGATTCATCAGGGCAGCATGGTCGGTCGTCAGCGGGCATTGGGTGTATGCCTCTCCTGCGAAGAATGTCAGACCGATATTGTCGTTCATACGTTTCTCTATAAAGTGCTGGGCAATCTCACGAAGAGCTTCTACACGGTTCGGTTTGAAATCCTGTGCCAGCATACTGGTCGACACATCGACAGCCATCATGATGTCGATACCTTCTACATCGGTATCGCTCCATGAATGTTTGCTTTGTGGACGGGCCAGAATACAGACCACCAATCCTATCAGCACCACTCTCAGCAGAAACGGCACATGAATCAGGTACTGCCGAAACGACTTCGGCAATGCCTTGTATTTGGCAGCTTCAGGCATCTTGAGCGTAGCCCTGCTCTTCTTGCTTCGCAACACATACCAGACGATATAAGGTATGAGCAGTGTGAGCAATATGAAATAGTATGGATTATTGAATACCATGATGCTTCATTGTTTAAATAAACAGATAATACAATCGATAGGCGAGGAAGCAGAGCAACACGATGATTGCGATGGCCACGATGGCGATGCTTGCCACCAGCACAGCCTTGGCTATCTTCGAACGCTTCTCCTCTACGACAATCTCTGTCGGTTGCGGTTTGATTTCCTCTTCTATCTTTGTCTGATTGATATACTCTACGGCAGTCACCAGGTTACGGTCGTTCTCGTTGATGAGGGTCGTGTACTTGGCAAACTTCACCAAATCGGCCGTGCGGAACAGTTCGCGCAACTCGTTCAGTGCCTCCTCGTCGTTCTCAGCCTGCAAGTGTTCGATGATTTCAGTGGATGTCATCTCCATTGCATTGAACTTAAACCGCTCTGAGATATACTGACGCAGTGTATCTGTCAACTGGGTGTAGTACTCCTTCGAGTCTTCGCTCTGTACCAGGTTGTCCTGTTTGATTTGTGCAATCTTCTGCATAGCCACCTTATGAGGTGCGATATGCTGACGCAACTTGATACGATGGATAATCGGTTTGTTGGTAATCAGCCTTACCACAACATATACCAGCAAGGCGGTCAGCAACAGCAAGGCCACACCCAACCAGATGACTGGCTTCCAGTCGTCCCAGCTGAATGGTGGTGCCATCTCTGGTTTGAAGCCACAGATGCTATCTACGTTGAGTGTATCCACATTCATAGTCAGCACCTTCAGTGCCAGATTCTTCGACTGATATTCCTTACCATCTACCTTCACCGTCATCGGTGGGATATAGTAGAGGGCCGAATCGAACGAAGTAACCAAATAGCGCTGAGTCAGCACCATCCGCTTTCCGTCGTTCAGCAACTGCGTGTCGGGTTCCGACATCTTCAGCACTTCAATGCCTGGTATCATCTGCTGCAACGAGTCGTAGTGCATAAACTCCACCGACTTTCCAGCGTCCGCACTTACCTCCACAGTGATTCCTGTCTGCTGACCAATCAAAATCCGAGTAGAATCAATCTTGGCATCAACAGTCACCTGTGCATGGAGCGAAACGACACCGAACAATGCAGCAATGAACCCAATAATATGTATTCTAAAAACCTTCAATTTCAACCTTTAACATTTTACATTCTACATTTTACATTCTACATTATGCATTATGCATTATGCATTATTTCAGCTTCTCCTCCTGAACAGATTCATCAACGACTTCACATAATCCTCATCCGTACGGACAGAGACGCTATCCACGTTCGACTTGGTCAGCATCGTGTTCAGCTTACCCTGATGCTGCACCCACCACTCACGATGGGCACGCCTGACAGCTGCCGAAGCCGTATCGACCCAGAGTTCCTCACCCGTCTCTGCATCCACCAAACGAATCAGTCCCACGTTGGGCAGCTCCGTCATACGTTGGTCGTACACCTGAATGGCAACCACATCATGACGTCGGTTGGCAATCGTCAGTTCCTGTTGGAAATCCTTGGCATTATAGAAATCGCTGAGCAGGAACACCGTGCAGTGCTTCTTGATGGCGTTCGTCATAAACTCCACAGCCTGACCGATATCGGTCTTGTTGCTCTCAGGCTGGAAATTCAGCAGCTCGCGGATAATCAGCAGGATGTGCTTCCTACCCTTCTTGGGCGGGATGAACTTCTCCACCTTGTCCGAGAAGAAGATGACACCGATCTTATCGTTGTTCTGGATGGCCGAGAAGGCCAGCGTAGCAGCAATCTCCGTCACCATCTGACGTTTGGTCTGGCTGATGGTTCCGAAATCCAAACTGCCCGACACATCGACCAGCAGAATCACCGTCAGCTCACGTTCCTCTTCAAACACCTTCACAAAAGGTTTGTCGAACCGTGCCGTCACATTCCAGTCGATGTCACGCACATCATCACCATACTGATATTCGCGAACTTCAGAGAAAGCCATACCCCTACCCTTAAAGGCAGAGTGGTACTCTCCAGCAAATATGTTGTTGGAAAGTCCGCGTGTCTTGATTTCTATCTTTCTTACCTGACTAAGCAGTTCTGAAGTTTCCACCGTTTTATTTACTATTTAACTATTAACTATTTATTGACAATTTATTCATTTACAATTTAACTATTTATAGATTAACCTATTAAACTATTAACCTAATAAACTGACTATAAACTCTAAACTATCAACTTTCAACTCGCTAAGGTACTTCCACCTTATTCAGTATCTTGCTCACAATCTCCTCCGAAGTCACGTTGCTTGCCTCAGCCTCGTAAGTCAGTCCGATACGATGGCGCAGCACATCATGAGCGATGGCACGTACATCCTCTGGAATGACATAGCCACGATGCTTGATGAATGCAAAGGCACGTGAAGCCAAAGCCAGGTTGATAGACGCACGTGGAGAACCACCGAACGAAATCAAGCCCTTCAGCTCCTGCAACTTGTACTTCTCTGGATAACGGGTAGCAAACACGATGTCAGCGATATACTGTTCGATTTTCTCGTCCAAGTACACATCACGCACCACCTTGCGGGCAGCCTCGATGTCGTTCGTGCCCATGATTGGTTTGATGTTGATATCCTCGCCCGAGATGTTCTGACGGATAATCTTCTTCTCCTCCTCCAACTTCGGATAGTCAATCACTACCTTCAGCATGAAACGGTCCACCTGAGCTTCAGGCAGCGGATAAGTACCCTCCTGCTCGATTGGGTTCTGAGTAGCCAATACCAGGAAAGGCTTTGGCAGCGGATAGGTCTGTGTGCTGATAGTCACCTGACGCTCCTGCATCGCTTCGAGCAATGCACTCTGCACCTTTGCCGGAGCACGGTTGATTTCGTCTGCCAACACGAAGTTAGCAAACACAGGACCTTTCTTGGCCATGAACTGACCATCCTTCTGACTATAGATCATCGTACCGATCACGTCGGCAGGAAGCAAGTCAGGAGTAAACTGAATTCTGCTGAACTGTGCATCAATCAACGATGCCAGTGTACGAATCGCCTTCGTCTTTGCCAAACCAGGAACACCCTCAAGCAACACATGTCCGTCAGACAACAGACCAATCAACAACGATTCCACCAAGTGTTTCTGACCGATGATAGCCTGATCCATACCAGTCATCAGGTTAGTGACAAATACGCTTTGTTTCTCTATTCGCTCATTCAATTCGCGAATATCTACAATTTCTGCCATATTCTTATTTACTATTTAACAATTTACTATTTACTATTTTTTAGTATTGAATCATTCTCTATTTAGTTATTCAGCTAAAGTCTAGCGTCTAAAGTCTATCTTCCTCCCCCTTGGGGGGAGTCAGAGGGGGCTCTTATTTCTTATCGGGCGCAAAAATACGACTTTCTATTGACACACCACGCATTTGTTAAATTTTTTTAGTACAATTTCCCCACTTTTTAAGAGTAATTAATTATTAATATAATTAAACAAACATTTTCACTAAAAAGAGCCGACAGAATACAACGGAACGCAAGATGAAAAAATAAATGCCCTATTGTCATCATTGTCATCGTCATCGTTGTCATCGATGGAATGAAAAAGATATCTCTCAAGCCACACGGCTTGAGAGATACTTTTCTGTTTTCCGATACTTCTTCGTGGCTTCGTCGAGGGTGATGAATCCTCGCTTGGTCCACTGCGCCAGCTGGTCCTTGGGATTGGGATTCTTCTTGCCTTGCCGGATGCGCATGGAGCGACAGTCCTCACGGGTGAACTCGTCGGGCAGCAAGTCGAGGTTGTTAGCCATACCCCCATGGGCCACACGTTTCTCTACTTCCATGTCTTCGTCAAGCGCTTCGCTGAACAGGTTCATCTTGCACCACATGTCGTAGTCGAACGACCAGCGGCTGAAGTCCTCAATCTCCTTGCTCCACTTCTGGCCGTTCATGATGTAGAGCATGCAGGCTTTGCGGAAGGCAATGACCGTTCCACGGCGTGCCAGGATGCGATAGCCATCATCATCGAACAAGGCTGCTCGCTCCACACCCAGTCGGTTCAGTTCGTGGGCCAGTTTCTTGGCTTGCGGGCAGACGATGAGTCCATGATTCGCAGCCTCATCGAGCAGTTGGAGGTAGGCCATGATTTGTTGCTCGTACTTCTCGTCGTAGTGCTTGTAGACTGGTATCTCGCCATCGTCTTCAACATCCGGGATGGTGCAGAAATTCAGACGCGACACCGTACCATCGTTCACGTTCTTTCGGAAGAATCGGATGGCTGTGGAAGGTGTGGTCGATGCATTCCAACACCAGCGTATCGGTGCACGGGCTGTCACCGACTGGGCTCCCACTCGTTCCTGACCATACATGTCGGTGTCGAAGTTGCGACAGATGATGCGGCTCACCATCTCTTTCGATGACCCTCCTGCCATCTTCGACAGCATCTCCACCTCGTCCATACGTGTGTAAAGACATTTGTGTCCAGCACGCTCGGCATCGGCCAGTCGCTGGGTGAAGGCGGCATTGGTCATGTCAGAGTCGTTCACTTGAATACAGATGTCCGTAGGGCGAACGTTACCTTTCTTGTTGGCCGACTTGCTGTTCTGCTCGTCCTTCCACTGCTGCTCTTGGTCGCGACAGAGCATATCGCGAGCTACGATATCCTTCAGGCAGATGTCGATAGGCTTCTTGATGCACGACTTACCGGTCGACATAGGTGCAACCAGCACACACATCATCACAGCTTCCATCTCCGAATTGTCGGCATACTCCAGTTTCACACCGCCCATACGTGTTGCCCATGCTGGGAAGATGGCGTGAGCCAAAGCCGGACGACAATGTTCTGGCACTTTCGAAATGGCCGTACGGATAGGTGCAGGCAGACGGCGTGGCATCTGAGGTTCCTCCATCAGCGCCTCACGGCTCATGCCTTGCTCCATGTTCATTCGGCGACGACAGAGGTCGAGGGTCAGTTTCATCTTCGGACTCATGGCACCCGATTGCTTGCGCTTGCAGGCATTCTGGATGGTTTCCGTCACGCGCTCATGGTTTTCTCCATAGTCGGGCATGATGCTGCGAATCCACTGCGGGTCATCATTGCAGACATGGCGCAGATGACAGGCCATCGTGTAGATGAAGGTGTTGCGGTTGCCATGCTCAGGGGCACCTCCAAGCTGGTCGGCAAGCTCCTCCACAATCTTTGCGTAGGGAATACCGTTGTACTCAGAGGGGTAGTCAGAGCCGGGTCGAGTTTTCGGCTGGGCTTCAGAGCCGGGCGCATTTTTGCGCTGGGCTTCCGATGTCGGCGCAATTTTGCGCTCACGTCCGTCGATGTCGAGGCCACGCTCCTCGTAAGCCTTACGACGCAGGGCCACTTCCTCATCAGAGAGACGCATTTGCCATTCAGGACTGGTGTAGAGCTGTGAGGCAGCATCGGTGATGTAGATCATGCGCTCTGGTGAACAACAGTCGGCATCGAAGTCCACACCCAACGCCTTGGTGTAAGCCCGCTGAGCCTCCTCGATGGTCATGCCTACAGGAATGCGGATGTCCAAGTGCAACTTTTTCGAAGCCGAATATTCCACGTGGAGCAGCATACCTTGCCACTGACCACCCTCTTCATTATTAAGAAGGTACGCACGTGAAAGGGCTGGCTCCACCTGCTCCATCTCGTCGATGTCGACACAAGTCTGGAACGTGAACTCCTCAGGCAGGATGGCGCCCTGTGCACGATGGTTGTCGCGGAAACGGAAGTAATGTGGACAGCGGAAGGGCAGCTGACCCTTCAACCGACGACGCTCGTCCTTGTCCTCCGTAGCACGAATCTGGGTTATCAAACTTGCCACCTCGTCAGTCTTGGTGACGTTAACGAACTCCTCGAGCGTGTGCTCGAACACTTGCCCCTTGGGGGCGCGAACCGTAGGGTTCATCGCAATTTTCATTTCCTTATTCATATAGCTTTGGGCTGAGGGGTTTTGATCTCAGCACTGCAAAGTTACATATAATAAATAGCGGTACAATGTATTCTGAGCACGATTTTCGTGTCGGAAGAAAGTTGGAAAGAAGTTGGAAAAAGTCGGAAAAAATTGGAAAATCCCGGAAGGAATTTGGAACGTTGTTGGGAGAGAGAAGCCTTATCGCTAATAGAGAAAAGCCGTCTCTCTAATGGAGAAACGGCCTGTTGCTATTGGTTACATTTCAATGATGATTTTGCGAGGTAGGATGGGTGCGAACTCGAGGGCTCTGTGCGTTCATTGCAGTAGGAACTGGAATAGGCCAATATAACGAATGCCCTTGTCGTCAGTGTATTCCGCAATGTCGTTTCCTGCAATCACAATCTTCCTAAAGCTATCAACTAATACAGGAATCCAAGCATCCAGAGGGGAAGTTTAGCTCCGTCAGGCATATCCCAATCATCAGCGAATACATAGGAATCCTTTACGCCTGCTATCTGCGAGAAATCCTTGCTGCGACCGCCGATTTCAATGGTATATTTGGAATCAACCTTGAAGTCGCCTTGTGCCTTACCATATTCAACGCTATGAGACTCTGAGAGACAGCCTACGGCAAAAGTCTCGCGCAACGTGCCAATTTCAACCTTATTTGGAGCTAAAGCGTAGAGGATATTGGGATTTTCCAGATATACCTTGTCTGGTTTAGTTAATTTGCCTATCTTTTTCTTATCGGAGTACAACAGGTTCAGCACTTTGGCATCACCCAAGTATTTGAGGTATTCAACCACTGTATCACGCCCGATTTCAAGTGCAGCAGCAATCTTATTAGCATTCAATTCAAAAGGAACCTCACTACAAATTAGGGCGATGAGCGCCTGCAGTTTTCTGACGTTGGCCACATCGACCTTGCAGATTCGAGGCAATTCGGTTTCGATGATATAGTTTACTACCTGCTCTATTTTCGTATAATATTCACCTTCGCCTTCCAACAGGAAAGGATAATACCCTTTTTCTAAGTATTCTTTGAACAGGGCGACGGGCTTGCATTTTGCAGAAACAGTCTGCCACAAATCGTAAGGATGAGCCAATATATCTTCCAATGACCATTTGGGGAACGTCAGGCCATGATAAAAACGGATTGCTTCGCGGAAAGACAGACCTGACATCGTGTATTTGATGGCTCGACGCGACAGGTCTGCGTCACCCTCCTTCAAGCGAAGTAGTGAAGACCCGCTCACGATCATTTTCAGATTGGGGAATAATTCATAGATCTCTTTGATTTCGCGACTCCAGTCTGTATTGCCAGACTTGTATTTATGAATCTCGTCAATCACCAGCAACTCGCCTCCACGAATCACGAATTCCTCTGCTAAACTCACAAGCGTACGCAAAGAGAAATCAACGGTATCAGCCGAGCAGTACAATACACGGTGATCGCCAGGATTATAGTTCTGTTTCAGATATTGCTTAATGAGGGTCGATTTGCCCACACCTTTAGCGCCCATAATACTTATAAGTTGAGCATTCCAGTGAATTTCATCCATTTTGTCACGGATGATTTCTGTTGATGTGTTGGCCAATAGCCTGTCGCTTTTTCTGAATAATACGTCCATAAGAATACCTTTTTTGTGGATTTACGCTGCAAAGATAATAAAAATGTTGCACACAAACAACACTTTTTTAAAAAAATGCGGTTTACGCGCAACATTTTGCTCTTGATTACAATAAATTCCGAATAGAACTATAGTTCGAGGCGGATGGTGCGGGTAAGGATGGGTGCGAACTCGAGGGCAATCTGGTTGCAGATGGAGCGTGCTGCTGCCAAGTCGGGATTGAGGTGAGGCTGCGACGTCCAGAAGGGCCACGAGTCTTTCTGTCGCATGAGGTAGGCATAGTCGCCATGCTTGCGGACCGTGTCGCTTTTCCGTGTAGGAACCATCGAACAGATGAGGGTGTCGAAGCGGTTGGGTGTAGTTTTTAGAATGATGCCCTCGTCAATCATCACGCGCATCACGTGCGCCCACGTCCAATGCTCTTGCTTTGAAGTGATGACAGCATCGATCTTGCGGACAATTTCGATGAGTTGCTCTGCCACTTCGGGCTGACGGTAGCGAGCCATGAACTCACATGGCATCTTCCGAGTGTCGATTTCTTGACCCTCACGCAGTTGGCGGAGCAGCCGACGGGCTTCATCGGCACAATTCATCTCGTCGCCCCACCGCTCTATGAGGTCGATGTAGGGACGTCGTTGGGCATCAGTAGCCTTCGTCTGCGCAATGCCTAAGACATATTCCACGGGTATGGGTTCAATACCAGTCAGCGTTGTCGTCATGCTTGAATCCCTCAATATGTTGGTCAGCGTTCAAACGGTTGGTCGCCTTCATCAGCAGTCCGCAATCGGGAAGGAACTGTATGCTGATGAGGTCGTCGTAGAAGTATTGCTGATAGACGTGCAACTGATAGCTCAGGTCGTTGTAGATTTCTTTTTCTGTGCCTTCTGACTCGAAGTAGAAACCATCGAAACGATTACTGCGAACATGGTAGACATCATCTTTGTCGCCGCCGAAACCTTTGATGCACATCACATCAAGATGGGCATCGTAGCGCATCACTGGCAATTCTTCGCCTGTTTCCTTGTCTTTCTCTGTGGGCATAACAATCTGGCATCCCAACAACTTCATTCGCTCCAGGATATATTCAGGGCCAGCGGGCTCCAACTGTTGATAGTCGTACTCAATGTGTTTCATCACCCAAAGGAGGTTAGTGGCGTGGCATTGCCTCTTCTCGGAATACGAGCAAAGCACACGGCAGTCGTGCAACTCGGCATACTCGCAGAGCGTGCCTGCGGGAAATTCCTCACCTTCGTCGATGACAGGATACGAGGCAGCATCCATAATGCCACCTGGTGCCTCCTCATCGTCGTTCCATACCATCAGCGTGGCGATGTGCCAGCCGACCTTGCCCCCTGCATAGATAAGGTTGTAGGGTGCATCGAGTTTAATCAGTTTCGAGTTCATGCTGCAAAGATACGAAGAATAAATCTATTAACCAAACAATTCAACACATTTTTCTGCTCACCTACAGCACTTTAGAACCAACGCCCTGAATCAGGGTAGTGGTTTTTGGGGCAATTGTCATCGCTGTTGTCATCGTTTTTCATAGTCAAACATGCCCACAGGTATGCAGGAGGCACTTTGCGAAATCGATGACAATGATGACAATGATGACACCTACCTATTTTTATTTTTCTTTGTGCGCAACGGTTTGTTAGTAAGATATTAATTATTAATATTTATGTATTAATATATATACAATAATATATATAATTATCATAATAATAAAAAGGTGTGATTCAGCGGAAACTACGATGACAAAAAAATAAATGCCCCTATTGTCATCATTGTCATCGTCATCGTTGTCATCGTTTTGCGAAAAAATCTGGAAAATTTGTTACCCTTAGGGGCTGCAAAATTTTCCCTTAGGGGCTGCACGTGCACCTTCACGAGGCTACAAATGTACCCTCCTGAGGTCTGAATATACACTCAAAAAGCATGAAAAGAAAAGGGCAGAATCCGTACGAATCATGCCCCTTTTGCGTTAGAAACGGTGTTTTGCCTTACGACTTACGGCAACTTCAACTCGGTTCCTAACGGGATATATGAGGAATCGGTCAGTCCGTTCAGCTGTTGGATGCGCTCCACGGAATCGGGGGTGCCGTAGTAGAGGACGGAGATGGTGGTCAGAGATTCACCCTTCTGAAAGTGGTGGATCTTATATCTGGGTTCGGCTGGTTTCAAAGGCGTTGCAGGAACAGCGGCCTCGGTCTGCTCGGGTTGTGTAGCGGCTTCTGCTTCTGTATTATTGCTGTTAAGCGCGATGATAACACCTACAACCACCAGCACTACTGCGAGGGCAATTAGAGCCCAGAGCCAAGACCCCCTCTGTCCTAGACCCACCCCCTGCCCCTCTCCTGTAGGGAGGGGAGTAGATACTGATACCTGTTCTTCTTTGACAGGCTCTTGCCTCTCTTCTTTGACGGGCTCAGTATTCTTTTCTTTAACGGGCTTTGCCTTCACTTCCTTTACGGGCTTTGCCTTCTCTTCCTTGGCTGGCTTGGGTTGTTCTGTTGGAACCTGGTCAGGATTGTTGAGCAGGGCATTTACTTTGTCTTCCTCGACAAATTTCAGTTTCTGGTGTCCAGGAATCACGATGCGTTCGCCTGTATTCACATCCACGCTGGCACGGTCGGCCACTTGGATGGTCTTGAACGTACCAAGTCCTTTCAGTTTCACGGTACCCTCGTTGGTCACGCCTTCGTGCAACACATTGAAGAAGGCATCCACATAAGCCTCAACCTGCTTTGCTGTCCACGAACCATTCTGACTGAGTCGGGCAGCTAATACCTGTTTTGTGATTTTCGTACCCATACTTTATTCCTCCTTCTTTTTTGTAGACTTTGCGGACTTCACCTTTCCCTTCATCTCAACCGTAGGCTTGAATGCGATGGTCTTGCTTTCAGGAACCTCATGATAGGTCTTCGTGTTGGGGCTGTACATCTTGCGTGCAGCCTTCACCTTGAGTTCCAACGTACCCATGTCGGGCAGCACCACAGCGTTTCCCTTACTGATTTCATCAACAATCACACTGGTCATGTCGGCTGTCAGCCGTTCGGCTTCTTTCAGCGACAAACCTGTGTTCTGTGCGATGGATTTTACAAATTCTTGATAGTTCATATGTTATATTATATGTAGTTATCGTTTCACTCGAAGTTATCGAAGTTATCGGCCTACGGCCTAGAAGTTATCACTTCGTTCGACGATACCATCAAAAGTCTAGAGTCTAGAGTCTAAAGTCTAAAGTCTCACTCCATACAGATCGAAATCGTCGGCATCGGTGATACGGATGTTGTAGAAGCAACCTCTTCGCAGCAGACCACCAGCGACGGGTATCAGCACCTCGGGATCGACTTCTGGCGAATCGAACTCGGTTCGACCCACATAGTAATCACCCTCACGACGGTCGATGATGACTTTCAGCGTCTGCCCTACTTTCGAAGCCTGCACCTCTGCAGAAATGTCCTGCTGGATGGCCATGAGTTCACTGAGTCGCTGTTGCTTCACCTCATCGGGTATCTCGTCACGGAAATGGCGGGCTGCATAGGTTCCGTCCTCTTCTGAATAGGCAAAGGCTCCCATACGCTCGAAGCGTGCCCAACGGACAAACTCCTTCAGCTCCTCAAACTCCTGCTCACCCTCCCCTGGGAAACCCACCATCAGTGTGGTTCGTAGGTGGATGCCTGGAACAGCCTCACGTAGCTGACGAATCAGTTCGTAGGTCTGCTCTTTGTCCACATGCCGACGCATATTGGTCAGCACGTTTGTACTGATATGCTGGAGCGCGATATCGAGGTAACGGCACACATTGCGATTGCGACGCATCACATCGAGCAACTCCATCGGGAACTGATGCGGATAGGCATAGTGAAGACGAATCCATTTCACCCCTTTCACATGCGCCATGCGGTCGATGAGTGGCGCTATCATCCGTTGCTTATAGATGTCCAGACCGTAATAGGTCAGTTCCTGGGCGATGACCTGAAACTCTTTCACACCCTGTGCAACCAGATATTCCACCTCAGCGATGATGTCGTCCATCGGGCGACTCTGATGACGCCCCGTGATAATCGGTATGGCACAATAGGCACACTTGCGGTCGCACCCTTCTGAAATCTTCACGTAGGCATAGTGTGACGGAGTGGTCAAAACACGCTCAGGGCCCAAAGCTCCCCCTAAAGGGGGTTGGGGGGTCCGAAGTTCCTTAATGATTCCGTCCCAATCGAACTTGCCATAGAAGCGGTCGACCTGCGGAATCTCTTTTCCCAGCTCCTTCATATATCGCTCCGACAGGCACCCCATGACATACAGCCGACGCAGACGTCCTTCTTCCTTTGCCTGACAGAACTCCAGAATCATATTGACAGACTCTTCCTTGGCATCGCCGATGAAACCACAGGTATTGATGACTGCAATCTCGCCTCGAGGATGGGGCGAGTCGTGCGTCACCTGATAACCCAGTGCTCTCAGCCTTGCCATCAGGCGTTCGGAATCCACCAGATTCTTCGAGCAACCGAGGGTGATGATGTCAATTGTGTTCTTTCGCATAATTTGGGGAGTTCAGGAGTGACAGGAGTGTCAGGAGTTACAGACGATACCTGCTAAAGTCTAACGCCTAACGCCTAATTTCAATTTTTCAACTCTTCATTTTTTCTCTGTTCCAAACAGTGAATCTACAAACTCTTTGCGGTTGAATGCCTGCAAGTCTTCCATGCCTTCACCCAATCCGATGTACTTCACAGGTATCTTGAACTGGTCGGAAATACCTATCACTACTCCACCCTTCGCTGTTCCGTCGAGTTTCGTAATCGCCATAGCTGTCACCTCAGTTGCTGCGGTGAACTGACGCGCCTGCTCGAACGCATTCTGACCGGTAGAGCCATCCAACACGAGGAGCACCTCATCGGGCGCAGTGTCCATGTGTTTCTTGACCACATTACGTATTTTCGTCAGCTCGTTCATCAATCCTATCTTGTTGTGAAGACGTCCAGCGGTATCAATCAGCACCACATCGGCATCGTTGGCAATAGCCGAACTGACAGTATCATAGGCAACAGATGCTGGATCACTGCCCATCTGCTGTTTCACGACAGGCACTCCCACACGTTCGCCCCATATACAAAGCTGATCCACAGCAGCAGCACGGAACGTGTCAGCTGCACCCAGATAGACTTTCTTTCCTGCCTGCTTGAACTGATAGGCCAACTTACCGATGGTGGTGGTCTTGCCCACACCATTCACACCTACCACCAATATCACGTATGGCTTATGGTCTGTAGGCAGTTGGAAACCTTCTGTGTCTTCTGTGTTGTTTTCCGTCAGCAGATTGGCAATCTCTTCACGCAGAATGCCATTCAGTTCAGCAGTATCAACATATTTGTCACGAGCCACTCGTGCTTCTATCTTCTCGATAATCTTCAGGGTAGTATCCACGCCCACATCTGAGGTGACCAGCACTTCCTCCAGATTGTCCAAGACCTCATCGTCCACCTTCGATTTCCCTGCTACCGCACGGGCAATCTTGCCGAACACACTCTCTTTGGTCTTCGCCAACCCGTTATCCAGCGTTTCCTTCTGTTTCTTTCCAAAAAAATTAAAGAATCCCATGAGCTTAATGTATAATAATTAATGTATAATGTATAATAGAAATAGAAGCTGAGTGCAAAGTTAATGTTTTTTCGTCAAACCTGCAAATAAATAAACAAAAATAAGCGTCCACGAGGGACACTTATTCAACAATGATTATGAAACAATTGCGCAAACAATCAAATTAACTGTTCGCGTATTTCTTAGCGTCCTCATTCAGAAGGACCTTCTCTTCAAACATATATGCGCCAGTCTTTGGAGACTTACACATCTTAATAACCTTTGTATATGCGCGACCATCCTTTGATTGGAGAGTAGCGACCGCTTTCTTTGCCATATAATTTCAGTTTGATTATTTGATTTCCTTGTGAAGAGTCATCTTCTTGAGGATTGGGTTATACTTCTTCAGTTCCAGACGGTCTGGAGTGTTCTTACGGTTCTTTGTGGTGATGTAACGTGATGTTCCTGGAAGACCGCTTTCCTTCATCTCTGTGCATTCAAGAATCACTTGCACTCTGTTACCTTTAGCTTTCTTTGCCATGATTTAGTTCTCCTTAATGATTATGCAATTACCTGGATGTCTTTCCATTCGCAATAGCCTTTTGCAACGGCCTGTCTCAGTGCTGCATCAAGACCAATTCGGTTAATAATGCGAAGACCAGCTGCACTGACCTTCAATACAATCCAACAATCTTCTTCTACATAGTAGAATTTCTTAGTAAACAAATTGACGTTGAAACGTCTCTTTGTTCTACGAAGTGAGTGAGATACGTTGTTACCAATCACTGACTTCTTACCTGTAATTTGACAAACTTTTGACATATCTTTTTCTTTTATTTTTCTGCTATATTTCTTGTCGGGATTTTTAAACAGCGTGCAAAGTTACGATAATTTTTTGAACTACCAAAAAAATCCCCATTAATTTTAACATATTTCTTACTTTTTAGTAATTCTGCTGCTGTGAACAAGCCAGTAAAATGACTTTCGACTGCAATCTTTAAACTTTCGGCATGAACCTTGCAACTATCAACTTTCACCATTCCACTTTCAACTTTCAACCATTCCACTTTAAACTTTCAACCATCAACTATCAACTATATTTAGGGTATTTCCTTACTTTAGAGGGAAAAATATTTGTGTATATCAGGAAAATTGTGTTAATTTGCAGCGTAAAACAATCAAAACAGGACGAATGATGAAGAAAACGATTCTCTTTGGTATTCTCTTGAGCCTCATCACCATGACTGCGGGTGCTCAGGAACTAAGGAACAGCAACAACTCTTATCTCGGAAAGATTGAGAGCGACGGAACTGTTCGCAACAGCAACAACTCTACCATCGGTAAGATCGAGAGCGACGGAACCATCCGCAACGGAAACAACGCCTGCATCGGAAAAATCGAGAGCGATGGAACCATACGCAACGGAAACAACGCCAGCATCGGAAAGGTAGAGAGCGACGGGACTGTTCGTAACGGCAACAATTCTACGCTCGGCAAAATTGAGAACGATGGAACGGTTCGCAACAGCAACAATTCCACCATCGGATATGCCAAGGATGTGCCTAAGGCGAAGGCTGCTGCATTCTTTTTCTTCAATTTCTTTAATTAAGTTAGGAGTTAGAAACCATGAAGAAAATCACAACGTTTTTCCTGACGCTACTGGGATTGAACTTCGGTTCGGCATGCAGCGGACAGAACTATGAGAATCAAAATGTGAAGGAGTTCGACGAACTCATCAAGAACAACAATGTGCTGTTGTTGGATGTACGCACCCCCTCCGAGTTTGCAGAAGGTCATCTTGCCGATGCCATCAATATCGATGTAAACGGCAGTGACTTCGTCAAAAAATCTTTGGAACGTATCAACAAGAACTTCACCATCGCAGTCTACTGCCGCAGTGGACGTCGCTCGGCAAATGCAGCAGGAATGCTGGCGAAGGAAGGATTCAGGGTGGTGAACCTATCGGGTGGTATCACAGCATGGGCAGATGCCCAGAAACCAGTGACCACCACCAGTTATGAATGGGATGCGTTTGCCACGAAAAGCGGAAAACCTGTCAAGATATACTCACTGATACATGCCAGCCTTCGTCTTATCTACGACGGCAAGGAGATTCAAATTGACCCTGTGGGCAAGATGGGCGACCGCACAACAGACTATAGTCAGATGCCTAAAGCGAATTGGCTCATCGTGACACACGAACATGGCGACCACCTCGACAAGGAAGCGGTTGCTACGCTGACAGGTGCCAACACCCAACTCATCACCAATCAGCGATGTGCCGATATACTGGGCAAGGGTGTTGTGATGAAGAACGGTGACAAACGCGAGGAATCAAGTTTCACACTCGAAGCAGTTCCTGCTTATAACATCACAGAAGGACACACACAATTCCACCCCAAAGGACGCGACAACGGATTTATCTTCACGATGGATGGTCTGCGCATTTATGTGGCAGGCGATACGGAGGATATTCCAGAGATGGCAGAAATAAAGGACATCGACATCGCTTTCCTGCCTTGCAACCAACCTTATACGATGACCATAGAGCAACTCATCAAGGCTGCACGAACCATCAAACCAAAGGTGCTGTTCCCTTATCACTACGGACAGACAGACGTGAGCGGCATACCTACTGCACTCAAAGCAGATGGCATCGAGGTCAGAATCAGGGAAACGCTGAGGTAATCATTGATAAAACACATCTGCATGAAAAGAATCTTTCTGCTACTCATCACGATGGGAGTGTTGGCGATGGCCAATGCTCAGGATCGTCCACGCTTCCAGGGAATGAGAGACGTGAACAACGTGATTGACAACACAGCCGACTCACTCGAGAAGGCTAATCAGGTACGTCCTGTCAGTGGTTCGAGCCGTAAAGGCAACAACCCCGTCATTTTCCTCGTGGGCAATTCTACGATGCGTAACGGCACATTGGGAAATGGCAATAACGGTCAATGGGGATGGGGCTATTTCGAGCATCTCTATTGGGACGAACGACGTATCACCGTAGAGAATCATGCATTAGGCGGGATGAGTACCCGCACCTTCTATCGTGACCTATGGCAACCTGTACTGAAGGGGGTACAAAGAGGCGATTATGTTTTCCTCGAACTCGGACATAACGACAACGGTCCGCTCGACTCTGGGCGCGCGCGTTCGTGTATAAAAGGAGTAAGCCACGATTCCACGCTTGTCACCATCAAAGAAACGGGCAAACAGGAAATGGTCTACACCTTTGGGGGATATATCCGTAAATATGTGGCTCAGATACGTGCCAAAGGGGCTATTCCCGTGTTGTTGACACTTACTCCACGCAACGACTACGAACCCAACGATCCAACGAAGATACAACGAAAGCTGAACGACTTCACACCTTGGATCAAGGCGATGAGCGAAGAACTCAACACCCCATTCATTGACCTCAACGACATCAGTGCCACGAAGCTGGAAAAGTATGGCAAATGGAAAACCGACTATTTCTTCTTCGGCGACAAAATCCACTCCAGCGAGTTTGGTGCCAAGATGAATGCAGCATCGTGTGCAGAAGGCATCGAGGCCTGCAACCATCCAGACGTAGCACGGCTGAAGACCTATCTGCGTCAAGATATGGTGCATCCGCAACGCATTGACCAAGGACGTCAGAAAGGGAAACCTGTGGTCTTCACCACGGGCGACTCCACGATGAAGAATACCGACTCCGACGAGAACGGCATGTGGGGATGGGGAGCTGTAGCCAACACGGTATTCAACGAAAAGAAATGTACGGTCATCAACGCAGGGAAAGCCGGACGAAGCACCCGCACCTTCCTCTACGAGGGTCTGTGGGACAATGTCTATAACTCGCTTGAACCTGGCGACTACGTACTGATTCAGTTCGGACATAACGACATCGGAGGCATCGACCGAGATAAGGAACGTGGTGTAATTGCCTCTGCTGCCGACACCTGCCACGTTTACCGCATGCAGTCAAACGGACAATACAAGGTCATTTATTCCTTCGGATGGTATCTGAAGAAATTCATACAGGACGTACGCGAAAAGGGTGCCACCCCTATCCTACTCTCTCTCACCCCTCGCAACGAATGGCCAAACGGTAAGATTGAACGCAGGAACGACAGCTACGGAAAATGGTATCGTGAGGTGGTAGCTGAGACAGGCGTTGCCTTTGTCGATGTACACAACATCACAGCTGATGCCCTCGATAAGATTGGGCAAGAAGGTGCAAAACAATATTACAACAATGACCACACCCATACCTCGAAAGCGGGAGCAATGCTCAATGCAAAGAGTGTGGCAAAAGGGTTGAAGGATATCAAAAGTCCATTGGCGAAATTACTGAAATGAGAAAAGAATTCATCATATTGATTGTTCTCTTGTTGGGAGGATTCGCAAGGATGGAAGCCCAAGTGCCACAAAGACTGCGCATCAATCGCCATAAGCAAGGATTCGAAGTCAAGAAGACCATAGACGGAGAGGAAGTGCTTCTTGCCTACTCCGAGACAGGCGATTTCGATCGTGCTATACACGAAGATTTACTCTTCCGAAAGGTGATGGACACTTTCGACAAAGCCTCCTGTCGGCCATTCATACGCCTTGCACCCTCCGACAACCTGCCTGATGAAGTCAAGCCCCTTTGTTCAGATAGCTGGACACAGGACGAGCCCTACCATAACCTTACTCCCATCATCGACAGCACTCATTGCAAAGTCGGATGTGTAGCTACTGCAATGGCACAGGTGATGTACTATTACAAATATCCAACACGAGGAACAGGCTCCCACACCTATTTTGACGAGAAAGGGTGTCAGGACACCCTCACCGCAGACTTCTCAGCCCACACCTACGAATGGGATTATATGCTTGACACCTACGAAGACATCGACTACAGCGAACGCCAAGCTCAGGCTATTGCGCTGCTGTCGAGCGACTGCGGCATCAGCGTAGACATGCGGTATGGTGTAGATGACAGTGGGGCAGAAACCATGAGGCAACCTTATGCACTCTACAACTACTTCGGCTACGACCCAGGAATGCGTATGATTTATCGCGACTTCTATCATCGTAACGAGTTACATCAACTCATTCGTGCAGAGCTGGCAGCAGGACACCCTGTGACCTGCAGTGCTCATCTCGAAACTGGCGGACATGCGTTCGTCATCGACGGCTACGATCGCAACGGCCTCTACCACATCAACTGGGGATGGGGAGGATGGTGCGACGGCTATTACAACATCGACTACATGAATCCAGACCAGCCCGAGTGGAGGCATCACCCCGACCGCATCGAGAACGGACTGAACCTCCTACAAGGTTTCGTGCTGGGAATTCAGCCATTAGGAGCTACACCAAACCCTGAGACCCACGAATTCGCATTCTCGCACCTTGAGTTGCTGGCTGACACGGCCCTCGTCATTCATAACTTCTGCAACATCGGATGGAACGTCCACTACGGCGACATCGTGCTGGGCATTACCAATGCCGACAACGACGAGGTGGTAGCCATCGCCTACGACTACAAGCGTCATCTCCTTAAGGAGATCGGAGACAGCACCTATACCGATACCATCGCCTTTGCCGACATCGTCCCCCAATTCGCATCACTTGCTGACGCGACCTATCGACTGATGCCGATGTTCGAGGACAACGGGCAATGGCATCATGCGCGCACTTCGTGCGGCACACCATATTATATATATGTCGACAAGCAAGGGCAAACAATTCGTCCACACGAAGCTCACGGAGCTACAGGGAATCTACAGCTCGTCGACATCCAGTGCCCTGATACCGTCACTCGTGGCGAATATGCCTCAATGAGCATCACTCTTGCCAACGAAACCGACGACGAATACTGCGGACGCATCTTCCTTTGTCGGGCTGTCGATCCCCAATCAGCACTCCTACAGTCGCTCACCCAATTCGGTCTATACATCGAGCCTCATTCCACACAAACCATCGACCTCGACTACGTTTACATCAGTCGACGACTCAGCGACACCCTCCGTCTGTATGTGCTCTATGATGTCGACCTCTTCACCGACTCTCTCATCCAATTCGATACCGTGAAGGAAGTGATGGTAGCCGACAACACAAGTGGCATCAAGACGCCTACCCTGCCCCTCAACCAACTCCACCAAGGAGAAGAAATCTATAATCCGCAAGGGCAAAGAACCAACACATTGCAACCAGGAGTCAATATCACCCGCAAACGAAAACTATACATCCGATAAACCAACGAATATGGAAAAACGAGAAGCATTCAAAATGTTCCTGAAGCCAGGCTTCAAGGAAGAATACAAACGTCGTCATACAGCCCTGTGGCCAGAAATGCGTCAACTGCTCCACGACGGAGGAGTGTATGACTATAGCATCTATCTCGACGAAGACACCAACACTCTTTTCGCCTTCCAAAAGACGCGAGGCGAAGGCAGCAGTCAAGATATGGGCAATCTCGAGATTGTTCAGAAGTGGTGGGCATACATGGCCGACATCATGGAAACCAATCCCGACAACTCACCCATCTCTATCCCACTACCCGAGATGTTCCACATGGATTGAACCCATCCACAACCTAAAGTACGCAGCAGCTCCAACCAATTTGGTTAGGGCTGCTTTTGTTATTGTAGGAGGGAACTCCCCGCAGGGCAGTAGGAAAACTCCTATCACGTTTAGGAAATCGGAATTTAATCGTTTTCATACTTTTCGGAATCAAAGAGACGAAAGCAGTTGAAAAATTGAAAGATTGAAATTAATAAACAAAAAATAATAACAAACTAAAAATTAAGAAAGGAAACAAGTTATGAAGTCATTAGTAATCGCAATCGCAAGTCTTATCGCAAGTGTTAGTGTAAACGCTCAGAACTCAACAGTGTACTACGCACCAGTAACAACCAATATGGAAGTAGGCCTCGGATTCGACCGCGCAACCAACAAGTGCATCCTCAGCATCATCGAGGAAGCTGACAAAACAGTAGATTTCAATTTCGACATCATCAATATGAACGGTGAGAGCGTTCTCGCCAATGAACTCAACGAAGGTAGCATCAACATCATGCCAAAAGATAAGGACGACAACTACTACCAGTGCAACTACGCACTCTCAGTACCTGAACTGATGGATATCATCGTGAACGCAAAGGACAACACCATCGTCATCAACGGAACTCAGGTAAGCAGCAAGGCTCTTGCAAGCGCTATCGAGAACGTGCAGAAGGAAATCAGTCCTGCAGCACAGCCCAAAGTTCCAGCACGCTTCATCCCAAGAATGCATCGCCCAGTTCGCCTGGTGGCATTCGCTCGCTAGACTTTAGACCTTAGACTTTAGACGCTAGATTTTACAATAAGGAATTTCTTCAAAGAAGAAGGTGCATAATCCACAAAGGACATGCACCTTTATTTTTTTTCATACAATATAATGAAGGGCTTCAGGAAGAATCTCCACACGCATCGGGGTGAGGTTCTTGGTATCAAGGATGCATCCATCGAGCGACACCTTGGCTTTTCCTGCATCCATTACCTCCACCTTCTGCACTCGATAGGGATGTACGTTCTTATAATTGAGGAACTTACCCTTACCGAGCAGCCAGAATCCTTCGAGCAGCTGCCACCACTTAGGACGAGTAATGACCGAAACATCGAGCATGAAATTATAGGGAACGCTATTGGGTGTTTGCCCATATCCAAGACTGTTGCCGATGCAGATGGACATAACTTCACGATGGATTTCTTCGGTATCGGCTTTAATCCATACATTGAACGACTTACGTTCAAACACGTTGGCAATGGCTACAGGGATGATAGAGAGGCGTCGTGACCCCATGAGTCGGGTGGCCTTGCTGGTGATGTCAATGAGTCGTGCTCCTAATCCTATGTTAACACAATTGAGGAAATAACGCTTCACTGGTACGTTGTCCTCATCTGTATAGACACAGAAACCGACATCGATGACACGAGTACGACGTTCGATGATGCGGTCGACAGTCTTCTTGTAGTCATCGACTCCCACTCCCCAGAATCGGGCGAAGTCGTTACCAATGCCGTTAGGAATCAATCCCAAAGCAAAATCTTCGGGCAGCTGTTCAGACTTGAAGATGCCGTTCAACGCCTCGTTGAGTGCAGAGTCGTTGCCAACCACAACAATGGTGTGGTAGTTGTTGTCGCACAGCATCTTTGCCAAGCGTTCGACTGATCCGTAACCCTCCGACTGAACGAAGTCGTACTGAACGGCCCGTTTCTCCATGTAGTTGCGTATAGCCTCCCATCGCTTAGGCGACTTTGCCGAACCGACATGTGAACCATATATGATGCCCCATCTGTTTTTATCCATATTAGACTTTAGACCTTAGACTTTAGACCTTAGAAGTTAGGAGTTTTTTTTAATGTGTTAAATAGAACACGCCCATACCAACGAGCCATGCAAGCAATACTCGCCAGAAGATATTACGGAAATACCAACTGAAACTAATCTTTGACACTTCGGCCACAGCGTGTCCTGCCAGTGTTCCGACATAGAGCAGCGAACCGCCAAGTGCAGAACAGAATGAAAGTAGTTGCCAATAGGTGCCATTCTGTACGAATTCAGATGCCGTAGAAGGCACATCCTGTTCGAACAGATGCAGACCTACCATCACAAACGGGATATTGTCAATCAGGCTGGAGATGATACCAATCACTCCACCGTAGATATAGACATTATGGAGATGGGTGGTCATGAGATCGCTAACGAACTTCAGGGCACCACACTCAACCAACGCTCCCACCATCAACGAGACACCAAGGAAATAGAGGATGAGCCGCATGCCGATGAACTCAGTGTTGCGGATGTACTTATGCTGAATGAACAAGCGGTTACCATTGCGTTTGAACGTAAATGCACTCTCCAACAGCCAAATCAGCGCCAATACACACAATGCGCCCAAGAATGGTGGTAGCTTTGTCACATTGTGGAATGTAGGAATAGACCACAGACCTGCGATACCGATAATCAGCAAAAGGAGCTTCTGCCAAGGACGCAGCAAAGAGTCGTCACCATCGTAACGGTTGATGAACGATGCCACCTCGACACGGCCTACCAACATTCGGGAGACGAGCAGGTTGAACACACAAAGGCTTGCCAATACTGGCAGGATAAGTCCGCCGGCGTATGCAGAAGGTGTGACAACACCATGTACCCACAACATCAGTGAGGTCATATCACCAATCACCGTGAACGACCCTCCGAGGATAGCCGAAATGAGAATGACACACGAATAGATAATCTTCTGCTGACGTGAACTGACAATCTGGTCCATGATGGTCATCATCAACACCACAGTTGTCAAGTTATCCACATTGGCAGAAATAGCAAATGTAAGCAACGACAGCTCCCAAAGGAACAGACGGCTGCTATGGGTACGCAACCAACGGATAAGCGAATCGAACACGCCGTTGTTGTTCATGATTTCCACAATGGTATTCGTAGCAATGAGGAAAAGGATGACCTGACATGCCTCGTTGATGTACTTCACGATAACGTTCGTTGCGATATAATCATCGGCCTGACCAATCAGTTGGTAGTCAGGATAGCCCATCAACTCCAGGAAATCAGACCCATGAAGCATGTAAACAACCCATGCACTGACACCACAGAACATGGCGACAGCTGCGCGATTGATGTGGCTGATCTGCACAGAACTCATCATGATACAGCCGAACAGCACAATGGCTACAATGACAATAGTGGTAATGAGCATAGTAAAATCCTCTTGGTTGGAGCGGTAAACGGGGCTCGAACCCGCGACCTTCGGCTTGGGAAGCCAACGCTCTGCCAACTGAGCTATTACCGCGATTTCGAGTGCAAAGTTACAAAAAAGTTGGGAGTTAGGAGTTAGGAGTTAGGAGTTTTTTTTGTTTTCTTAACTCTTAACTCTTAATTCTTAATTATTTTTTGTAACTTTGCACCAATTATTCATCAATGGGTCATGAAGAAACAAACAATAAGACTACTTTTAGCTGTGACCATCATGATTGGTTGGACAATTTCGGCCGTTGCGAAAGACGTGTATCTCTTCTCATATTTCAGAGGAGAGCGTAGCGGTTTGCATCTCGCATACAGCTATGATGGAAAGACATGGACTGCCCTCAACGACAATCAACCGTTGATGGCTCCAACGGTAGGGAAAGACCGTCTGATGCGCGATCCAAGCATTGTGCAAGGTCCTGACGGAACGTTCCACATGGTATGGACGTCAAGCTGGTACGACCAGATTATCGGCTATGCCTCATCGAAAGACCTGATTCATTGGAGCGAGCAGGTAGCCATACCTGTCATGAAAGACGAACCAACAGCCAAGAACAGTTGGGCACCAGAGCTGTTCTATGACGAACCCTCAAAGACCTTTTACATCTTCTGGGCGACAACCATCCCCGACCGCCACAGCTATGTACCTACCAGCGAGTCGGAAAAGCAGTGGAACCACCGTATTTACTATACAACGACCAAGGACTTCAAGAAATTCACGAAGACCAGTATGTTCTTCAATCCAACTTTCAGTGCCATCGATGCAGCCATCGCCAAAGATCCTGTCACGAAGGAACTGATTATGGTGGTCAAGAACGAAAACTCTGCTCCTGCGGAGAAAAACATACGTGTGACCCGAACCATGGATATTAGGAAAGGATTTCCCACCGAGGTGTCTGCTCCTATCACTGGCAATTATTGGGCAGAGGGTCCTGCACCTCTTTATGTAGGCGACACTTTATACGTGTATTTCGACATGTACAGAAACGGGCGCTATGGTGCTGTACGTTCAACAGACCATGGTCACACCTGGACAGATATATCGGACGAAGTGAGTTTCCCAAAAGGCATTCGTCATGGAACAGCCTTCAAGGTTGACGACAGCTATCTAAATACCCTGTTGAAACATGACCAGAAATTCGGTGCGCCCGTTAAATGGGATGCACAAAGCCTGATAATCGGAGGACTGAGAGTGGTACCTGCAATGGGCGAAGTACACTATTCGCGTATACCTGCTGCAGAATGGAAAGAAGAAGTGAAGCAAATGAAAGACGGAGGTATCACGATGATTGCCTGTTATGTGTTCTGGAACCATATCGAGGAGATTGAGGGACAATACGACTGGAGTGGTCAACGTAATTTACGGACATTCCTGGAAATCTGTAAGGATGAACAACTACCCGTTGTGTTACGTATAGGTCCATTCTGTCATGGAGAAGTACGAAACGGCGGCATTCCCGATTGGGTATTCACCAAAGGTTGTAAAACGCGTAGCGAAGACAAACTATTCCTAGCGCTTACAGAACGATACTACCGCCAGATATTCACTCAGGTACAAGGATTACAATGGAAAGACGGTGGACCCGTCATCGCAGCACAATTCGACAACGAATACCGCGGCAAAGGTTCCTACCTCATGGCACTGAAAGAGATTGCAAAGAGCATCGGGTTCGACCTACCCTTCTACACCCGCACAGGATGGCCTGAGTTGTCAACGCCTGTACCTTTCGGAGAAATGATTCCACTCTACGGTGACTACGCCGACGGCTTTTGGGATCGTAGTATCAAGGAAGGAGCAGGCGACTATTATAAAGCATTCAACTTCCATGAGGGACGCTCATCGTCGGCAATTGCCAGCGAGCAGTTGACTTATGACGCAAACGGAACTCAGGAGAAAGTCAGCCAATATCCCTACTTCACCTGTGAGTTGGGAGGTGGCATGATGACCTCGTATCATCGCCGTGTCTATCTCTATCCCGAAGATGCTTATTCAATGGCTATCGTGAAATTGGGAAGCGGTAGCAACCTACTCGGCTATTACATGTATCATGGAGGTACCAATCCAGAAGGGAAACTGACTTACCTGAATGAGACACAGAAAACCATCGCCACAAACTACAACGACCTGCCCGTCATGACCTACGATTTTCAGGCACCCCTCAACGAGTTCGGACAAAGGAATCCCCACTTCTATCTGTTACGCAAGTTGCATCTATTTATCAATGACTATGCCACAGAACTAGCTCCGATGCAGACGGTTTATCCAAACCCTCAGAACATCCGGCAAGGAGAAGACTCGTTCCTTCGTTGGTCGTATCGTGAAAAAGACGGAAGTGCATTCGTTTTCATCAACAACTACGAACGATTCCAAGACTTGAAAGTCAAAACAAGAGTGCAGTTCGAGGTGTGTGGCGTGAAATTCCCTCAAAAGCCCATCACCATCCCTGCCAAGACTTCTTGCATCTTCCCTGTCAACATCGACGGCATCCGTTATGCGACAGCTCAGTTGATAGCCAAACGTGACGGAAAAATCTATCTTGAACAAATCAAAGGTATTCCTACAGAGATTGCCATCGACGGGAAGGTACTGAAAAACCTGAAGCCGAAGGGAACCACACATCCTATCTATAAGAATATCTACCTGCTGACACCTACGGAGGCAGAACGGCTGTTTCTGGAAGAAGAGGGTCATCACGATGTTGCCTACGAAGCACCAATCGTGACGAAGGTACGAGAAGCAGGACCGCTCCGCACCATCACTATCGGCGTGAACAAGGTCGCAGAGGAACCCACCGACGAGGACTTCAACAACGCTGCCATCTATAGCATTGAACTACCGGATGTACCGCATAAGAACTTGTTGCTCAACATCAACTACTACGGCGACGTGGCTCGCCTCTATGCCGATGGTAAACTGATAGACGACAACTTCTACAACGGCTGCACGTTCCAGTATGGTCTTTGGCGACTGCCTGACAGCACCAACCATCTCACCCTACGCGTTTTACCCATTCAGAAGGATATGCCCGTTTATTTTCCTCGTGAAGCAGGTGTGAGCGAGCCTGGCGAAACGATAAAATCAATCACGATACAATACAAATGACATCATGACACTGAACCACATCACCATCCTCAACTATAAGAACATAAAGGAAGCCGAGCTCGACTTCTCGCCCAACATCAACTGCTTTGTAGGCAGTAATGGTGAGGGCAAGACCAATGTGCTCGATGCCATCTATTTCCTATCGTTCACAAAGAGTGCCACAAATGCTATTGACTCTCAGAATGTGCGACATGGCGAGGAGTTCTTCATGGTTCAAGGACTATACGATCTGAACGGCAACACGGAAGAGGTGTCATGTGGATTGAAGCTACACCAGAAGAAACAGTTCAAACGCAACAAGAAAGCCTATAAGAAATTGGCAGAACATATCGGCTTGTTGCCACTGATACTGGTGTCACCCAACGACCACGAACTGATACTCGGAGGGAGTGATGAGCGCAGACGATTCATGGATATCGTGATTTCGCAATACAATCCCACCTACATGAATCTGCTGATGCGGTATAATGTTGCCCTGCAACAGCGTAACATACTGCTGAAACAGGAAGAGGAACCCGATGTCGAGATAATGACTGCATACGAGGAAGTGATGGCACAATGTGGCGAACCGATTTACAGAATGCGCAACGAATTCATCACAGAGTTTATTCCTGTATTTCAGGACTACTACTCACGTATCTCAGGCGATCATGAGCAAGTGAGTCTGACCTATATCAGCCATTGTCAACGTGGTCCGCTGCTGGAGGTCATCCAACGCGACAGAGCGAAAGACAGAGCGGTAGGATATAGTCTGCATGGCATCCATAAAGACGATCTCACGATGACACTTGGCGACTACCCCATCAAACGTGAAGGCTCACAAGGTCAGAACAAGACATACCTCATCAGTTTGAAACTGGCACAGTTCAACTTTCTGAAACAGACAGGTAGCAAGACCACCCCTCTGCTGTTGCTCGATGACATCTTCGACAAACTCGACGCAAATCGTGTGGAACAAATCATCAACTTGGCATCAGACGAGGCCTTCGGACAAATATTCATCACAGATACCAACCGCGAGAATCTCGACAGAATCCTGGAACGGTCGCAAGGCGACTACAAGATTTTCAAAGTCAAAGACGGCGTCATTACCGAATAAGAAACCTATGGAACGTAGTAAGACAGAATCAATAACCAACCTGCTGAATGCATTCCTGCGGGAACAGGGTCTGGAAACGCCCCTCAACCAACATCGGCTCATCGAGATGTGGCCGGAAGTGATGGGGAGTGCCATCAATCGCTATACGGGTGAGATGTTCATCAAGAACCAAACACTCTACGTGAAAATCAAATCGGCAGCCCTGAAGAACGACATGATGATGAATCGTGCAGCATTGGTTCAACGATTGAATGAAGCAGTAGGTGCATACGTCATCTCAGACATCAATTTCACATAGGCTCCATGAGCCCCATAAAACCAACAAAATGAAAAATCAAGACAACCCCCTATATCAGCGTGACATCCTAGAATTCGTCACAGTAGCTGTTCAATACTGCGCCTACCTTGAAGACTCAGAAGGTCGGAGCCGTGAGGAATTTGTTGATACGGTGAGTAAACTGCTACCCCTACTCTACCTGAAAGGTTCGCTGCTGCCACAGTACGAAACCTACTCTGACAGCATGCTGTCAGACTATGTCACAGAAGAGAACTACGACATCATCCGCAACAACATCGCCTACATCATGGCCGACAAAGACGATTACCTTGATGTGTTTGTCGACGACATGAAATACAGCGATGAACCGATTCTCATGACCATCAGCGAGAACCTGGCCGACATCTACCAGGACATCAAGAACTTCGCTTATATATATAAACAAGGTGTGGAGGACGAAATGATGGGCGCGTTGGAACAGTGCAACCAGAACTTCAAGACCGACTGGGGACAAAAACTCGTAAACGTACTTCGTGCCATCCACGAAGTGAAGTACTCTATAACAGATATTGATGACTAAGACGATATACGACAAATACGACAAACAGCGGATTACCGCCCTGCCCAAGGAAGAATTCCTCGGACGCATCTATACCATCACCACGGAGCGTGATGCAGAGAAAGCTGTAAATTACCTCATGACCCAGTCCATTCTTGGATTCGACACAGAGACACGTCCAGTATTCAAGCGCCATGTAACCCATCAAGTGGCTCTGCTGCAAGTAGCGACCCACGACACCTGTTTTCTGTTCCGCCTCAACCTCTTTGGGCTATCTGATGCTATTGTACGCTTGCTGGAGGACAAGACAATCACCAAGGTGGCACTATCGTGGAAGGACGACATTCACGGATTGAGACAACGTGGTATGTTCAAACCAGGCACATTTATCGATGTGCAGGATGAGGTTCGTCGCATAGGGATTGAGGATAGCAGTTTACAAAAAATCTATGCCAACCTATTTGGCAAGATGATTAGCAAACGCCAGCAACTCAGCAATTGGGAAGCCGACTTCCTGTCAGATGCCCAAAAGGCATACGCCGCATTGGATGCATGGGCATGTATCCGGATTCACGAAGAACTCCTACAGCTTCAGAAAAGCCAGGATTATCATATCATCATTACGAAAAACGAAAACGAATCTGAAACACAGGCTGACTATCCAGCCGCAAGCGAACAAGAACATGAAGAAAATCTATCTTAAACGAGGAAAGGAAGAGTCGCTCCTACGATTCCACCCTTGGGTATTCTCAGGAGCCATCAGCTATTTCGATCAAGAACCTGAAGAGGGTGAGGTGGTAGAAGTATACACCAACAACAAAGAGTTCATCGCTACGGGTCATTACCAGATTGGCTCTATCATGGTACGTGTGCTCTCGTTCCAACAGGAACCTATCAACCAGACATTCTATGAGAAACGACTCACCACAGCTTTCGATGTACGACGTTGTATCGGTGTGGCCGACAATCCCACCAACAACACCTACCGTCTGGTACACGGTGAGGGCGACAACCTGCCAGGACTCGTAATCGATGTCTATGGAAAGACCGCAGTCATGCAAGCACATTCCGTAGGCATGCACGAAGACCGTATGATCATTGCAGAAGCATTGAAAAAAGTGATGGGTAATAAGATAGAGAATATCTTCTATAAATCTGAAACGACGCTCCCATACAAGGCAGAATTGGGTCAGGAAAACGGTTTCCTGTATGGCGGCAGTTCAGAGGATATCGCTATCGAAAACGGGCTTAAGTTTCATGTGGATTGGCTTAAAGGTCAGAAGACAGGGTTCTTCGTCGACCAACGTGAAAACCGCAGCCTTCTGGAGCATTATGCTAACGGGCGCAATGTTCTCAACATGTTTTGCTACACAGGCGGTTTCTCGTTCTATGCCATGCGAGGTGGAGCCAACCTCGTCCATTCTGTCGACTCCTCACAAAAAGCCATCGACCTGACGAATGCAAATGTAGCGCTCAACTATCCCAACGACCCACGACATACAGCTTATGCCGAGGATGCCTTTAAGTTTCTCGACAACATGTCAACCCCTTACGATCTGATCATCCTGGATCCACCGGCGTTTGCAAAACACAAGGACGCATTGCGGAATGCGCTCAAGGGTTACTCACGCCTGAACCAGAAAGCGCTTGAGAAAATACAGCCTGGTGGAATCCTCTTCACATTCAGTTGTTCGCAGGTTGTGACGAAAGACAATTTCCGCACAGCTGTATTCACGGCTGCCGCTCAAGCGGGACGTAATGTCAGGATTCTCCACCAACTCCATCAACCAGCCGATCATCCCATTAATATCTTCCATCCAGAAGGAGAATATCTCAAAGGACTGGTGCTTTATGTAGATTAAACCCTCAAATAATATGTTTGACAACATAAACGGTGCATTTTCTTACATTTTTTATTTGCTATTTTAAAGATAAAGTTGTATCTTTGCACCGTGTTTTTCATGGTATTAGATTTATTTTAAGGTTAGTATGAGGTTGCCTATCGCGAGATAAGCAATCTTTTTTTGGATTCAAACATAAAAAACAACGTAGTGAAATACGTCAAGATAAAAACTTTTTTGTAACTTTGCACAATCATTCAAACAATACGTTTTAAACGCTCAATCATGAACAGACAAGAACTCATTTCACAGATTAGGGAGAAGCGCTCGTTTCTATGCGTAGGACTGGATACTGATATTAAAAAGATTCCTCAGCATCTGCTAAGTTGCGATGATCCTATCTTCGAATTTAACAAGGCTATCATCGATGCCACAGCACCCTATTGTGTAGCTTACAAACCCAATCTCGCTTTCTACGAGTGTGGAGGACTTAAAGGATGGACAAGTCTTGATAAGACCATCCACTATCTCCAGACAAACTACCCACACCATTTCATCATTGCAGATGCCAAACGTGGTGATATCGGCAACACATCAAAGATGTATGCACGTTGTTTCTTCGAGGAGATGGGTGTAGATGCGCTGACGGTTGCCCCTTATATGGGCGAGGACAGCGTGACCCCATTCCTTGAATACCCAGGCAAGTGGGTCATCGTGCTTGCACTGACAAGCAATAAAGGGAGTCAGGATTTCCAACTGACGGAAAACCCGAACGGCGAACGTCTGTTTGAGAAAGTGCTGCGCAAGAGTCAGCAATGGGCCGATGCCGACCGAATGATGTATGTCGTGGGTGCCACACAAGGAAAGATGTTCGAGGACATTCGCAAAATCGCTCCCGACCACTTCCTCCTTGTCCCAGGTATCGGTGCTCAGGGTGGCAGTCTGGAAGAGGTGTGCAAATACGGCATGACCAAAGACTGTGGCCTCATCGTCAACTCCTCACGTGCCATCATCTATGCCGACAGCACAGAGCGTTTCGCGGAAGTGGCAGCAGAAAAAGCAAAGGAAGTACAGCAGCAAATGGCCTCCCTGCTATAATCACTAAGGCCTATTAGCCCATTAGCCCCATCAACCCAAACTCTTATGGACTCAATCAAAATCAAAGGTGCTCGTGTCAACAACCTGAAGAACCTCAGCGTGGAGATTCCTCGCAACAAACTCGTCGTCATCACAGGCGTGAGCGGTTCGGGAAAGTCCTCTCTGGCTTTCGACACCCTCTATGCAGAAGGACAGCGTAGATATGTCGAGAGTCTCAGCACCTATGCCCGTCAGTTCATGGGACGTATGGGAAAACCTGAATGCGATTTCATCGAAGGAATACCGCCAGCTATCGCTATCGAGCAGAAGGTCATCAGCCGTAACCCACGCAGTACAGTAGGCACATCGACTGAAATCTATGACTATCTTCGCATGCTCTTTGCACGAGCAGGACACACCTACTCCCCCATCAGCGGACAGGAAGTGAAGAAACACTCTCAGGAGGATGTCATCCGTTGCATGAATTCCTATCCCGAGGGAACCCGTTTCATGGTGTTATGCCCTTTGATTTGTCGTAACGGACGATCGGAAGCGGAACAGATTGCAGCCTACGACAAACAGGGACTGTCGCTTACTGATACCATCGACGGCAAAACCTGCCTCATCATTTCACGTATGACTGTCAGGGATGACAAAGCGAACATCAGCCACTTGGTCGACTCGTGCGAGACAGCCATCTACGAGGGTGAGGGCCAATGCATTCTGAAGTTCCTGAGCGAGGGAAAGGAATCCATCCATTTCTTCTCGCTAGCATTCGAAGCCGACGGAATGACGTTCGAGGAACCCACAGAACACATGTTCTCGTTCAACTCACCCATCGGAGCCTGTCCTACTTGTGAAGGGTTCGGCAAGATCATGGGTATTGATGAGTCGCTCGTGATTCCGAATCAGGAGATGAGTGTGTACGAGGGCGCTGTCTTCTGCTGGCGTGGCGATAAGATGAGTGCATGGAAGAACGAGTTCTGCCACATTGCATCGTCTTACGACTTCCCAATCTTTGAACCATATTACAATCTTACGCAAGAACAGAAGGACTTTCTGTGGCACGGAGCCACAGATGCAATGGGCCATCCCACAGCCGATATTCCTTGTATCGACCGCTTCTTCGACATGTTGCGTGAGAACCAATACAAGATACAGTATCGTGTCATGCTTTCCCGATATCGTGGAAAGGAAATCTGTCCCACTTGTCATGGAACGCGTCTGAAACGAGAGGCAAATTACGTGAAGGTGGGTGGTCGCAGCATCACCGAATTGGTAGAGATGCCGATTGCCGACCTCTACGAGTTCTTTAAGAACCTGCAGCTGTCCGAGCACGATTACATCATCGCTAAGCGTCTGTTGGTCGAAATCAACAACCGTCTGCAGTTTCTTATGGATGTAGGACTGTCCTACCTGACGCTCAACCGTCTCAGCAACACCCTCTCAGGTGGTGAGAGCCAACGTATCAACCTTGCGACAAGTCTTGGCAGCAGTCTCGTGGGTAGTCTTTATATCCTCGACGAGCCCAGCATCGGACTCCACAGTCGTGACACCCAACGGCTCATCAAGGTACTGAAAGAGTTACGCGATATCGGTAATACGGTCGTAGTGGTCGAACACGATGAGGAAATCATCCGTGCAGCCGATTACATCATCGACATCGGTCCTGATGCAGGCCGACTGGGTGGAAAGGTTGTTTGGCAGGGAAATGCCAGCGAAGTGCTCAGCAGTTCTGCTGCCGAAAGCACTGAGGGCATTGCATCCCACACGATTGACTTCCTCACCCATCGTGAGACCATCGATGTGCCATTCAGCCGTCGACCATGGAACAACTATATCCTCATTCGCTGTGCACGCGAGAACAACCTCAAAGGCATCGATGTGAAAATACCGCTTAACGTGATGACAGTCGTCACAGGTGTCAGCGGAAGCGGAAAGTCCACCTTAGTACGCGACATCTTCTATCGTGCTGTGATGCGCCAGATGGATCGTGTGTGCGACCGTCCTGGGCAGTTCGTAGCCTTAGAAGGTGATGTCAGCATGATTGAAAGCATCGAGTTCGTCGACCAGAATCCTATCGGCACCTCTACGCGCAGCAACCCAGTGACTTACATCGGAGCCTACGACGAGATTCGCAAATTGATGGCTTCGCAGCAACTCGCCAAGCAGATGGGCTACACACCCCAGTACTTCTCATTCAACACCGAAGGCGGTCGTTGCGAAGAATGCAAGGGCGAAGGAACAGTAACGGTCGAGATGCAGTTCATGAACGACCTCGTACTGGAATGTGAGTCGTGTCATGGAAAACGCTTCAAGAACGACATCCTCGAAGTGAAGTTCCACGGAAAGGACATCCACGACATCCTCAACCTCACCGTCAATATGGCTGTTGAGTTCTTCGGCGAACACGGACAGAAAAAGATTGTCAGCAAGCTCAAACCGCTACAAGATGTGGGTCTGGGATACATCAAACTCGGACAGACATCATCTACCCTCTCTGGAGGAGAGAACCAGCGTGTGAAACTCGCATATTACCTCTCGCAGGAGAAGACGAAACCAACCATGTTCATCTTCGACGAACCTACCACAGGTCTCCATTTCCACGACATCAAGAAACTCCTTGCTGCCTTCCAGTCGCTCATCACCCGAGGCCACTCCATCCTCATCATCGAGCACAACATGGAAATCATCAAGAGTGCCGACCACATCATCGACTTGGGTCCTGAAGGAGGAGCCGAAGGCGGCTACATCGTATGCGCAGGAACACCCGAGCAGGTGGCCCAGTGCAAAGAAAGCTATACAGGGCAAGCACTCAAGCCCTACCTGTCAACCCCTTAAGTCCCATCGCCCCCATAGGCCCCATAAGCCCAATTAGTTCAATTAACCCAATACCCCAATATGAAACAAATTATTTTATCCATTCTCCTTGCACTGGCCACGACAGCCAGTGCTCAAAACTTCGACGAGTATTTCGAAGACAACACACTCCGTCTCGACTATGTGTTCGGAGGCGACAGCACTTCACAGTACATCCAACTCAGCCAGCTCTACAAACAGCCACGATGGGCTGGACGCAGGGCACGTCTGGCAGAAACATACCTGCTGGGGAATGCACAGATCAACGTATTCGACCACGAATCAGGCCGCCTCATCTATGTCCACACCTTCTCCACCCTCTTCCAAGAGTGGCTGAATGAGACAGAGGCCACACAGATGCGTCGTGCGTTCGAGGCCAGTTACAACATCCCCTTCCCCAAGCGCCCCATCGACATCCGCGTCACCCTCACCGACAACCACAACAAGGTGACGGCCGTCATGACTCATCGTGTTGACCCTTACGACATCCTCATCCGTCCTGTCGGCGAGAATGGCATACCTTATAAATATATCGTTAAGAGCGGAGATATCAGCCAATGTGTCGATCTCGCCATCGTGGCTGAGGGCTACACCAAGGACGAGATGGACAAGTTCTGGAAAGACAGCGAACGTGCTGCCGACGCTATCTTCTCACACGAGCCTTTCAAGTCGATGAAGAACCGTTTCAATGTCGTAGCCGTTGGAGCCGTATCGAACGAGAGTGGACCATCCGAGCCAGGCAAAGGCATCTGGCACGACACCGTACTGCGTTCGCACTACGACACCTTCTACTCCGACCGTTATCTCACCACGTCGGCAGTCCATAGGCTGTTCGACCTGCTGAGTGGCGTACCTTTCGAGCATATCATCGTGCTCATCAACACACCTCGCTACGGAGGCGGAGGCATCTACAATCAGTGGATGTGTTCATCGAGCGACCACGACACATTCAAGCAAGTGCTTGTTCACGAGTTCGGACACTCCTATGCAGGACTTGCCGATGAGTACAACTACGGCGACAACCACGTGGAGTGGTATCCAGCCGACACAGAACCTTGGGAGCCGAACATCACCACCTTGAAGGATTTCAGCAAGAAGTGGGGCGACCTCATCAAAGCAGGTACACCAGTGCCTACGCCCCCCACCATCACCGACTACAACACCGCTCGCCGTGAGATGACACCCGCACAGCTCAACGAGAAGACCCAGCGTGTCGGTGTGTTCGAGGGAGCCGGCTACATGGCTCGCAGAGCCTACCGCCCTGCCGAGCTCTGTCGCATGAACGTCAACGAAGTCGAGGACTTCTGCCCGGTATGTACCCGCGCTATCATCGGCATCACCGATTATTACACCGGAACTATTAAATAACAAAGAATGAGGATGCGGTCGCATCCTCATTCTTTTGTTTAAGTTTTAGAAATAGATTCCGATTCCTACTTTCAGTCCAACCTCGCTTTTCTTCGAGAAGTCTGTGAAACTCATGTCGTAGTACACAGCTGGCTCGACTGAGATGTAGTGGTTGAGGTAGTAGCAATAACCCAGTTCAGGAGTGAGCTGCAAGTCGTTGAAACTCTTACGCTCATGGATGTACTTCAATCCGCAAGCGTAGTACAGTCCGTTCTCTACCTGTGCGTAGCGCAGCTTGGCACCAATCTGGCAGCGGTCGAGATGAGTTCTCGAGGTGTGCCAGCCAAATGTACCTTCCACCATCCAGTAGTTCTTGATGAAGTAGCCCGCCTTGGCATCAAGACCGAAAGAGAAATGTTGACGGTCGTTGATGGCCATGTTCAAACCAGTAAGCGATGCGCCTACATACTTTGTTCCTTTCTCAAACTGTGCGAAAGCACTTGTGGTTGCTACTGTGAGCAACACCAGCAATACAAATTTCTTCATAGTCTATTTTGTTTTCCCGTTTCGTTCATCCTCGTACGCTTCCTTCTTCTTCAGCGCAAAATGGAGCAGCACCACGATGACCACATCGACAATCATCAAGGTGATATTCTCCACCCAAGCATTGTACTCGATTCCTGAGTATATATAGACACCGGCCCCTGCGCAGAAGAGGAGTATGGGTAGCCAAATGGATTTCTTCATGCTTTGTTATAAAATTATGGTGCAAAGATAAGAATTTATTGTAAATTATAAATTATAAATTATAAATTATTTGTACCTTTGCACTAAATTTCATTTTTACATTATTACATTTTTAAATTATTACATTTTTCATTGTGCGAAAGTTTGCAAACGACATATTAATATTGGTACTTTTCATGCTCTCAATGGTCGCATCGGCACAGAACATCTTCGATGTCAACTGGCCAAAACGTGAGGAGCGTGCGGTGTGGTTAGCCACCATCGGAGGAATCGACTGGCCACGCACCAAAGCGACTGACGCCACGAGCACAGAGCGACAGAAACAGGAGCTCATCGCCATCCTCGACAAACTGCAGCGAGCTAACATCAACGTAGTCATCCTGCAGACCCGCATCCGAGGAAGCGTCATCTATCCTTCCGACATCGAGACATGGGACGAGACCATCACCGGACGTGCTGGACGTGCACCCAGCTACGACCCGCTGGCTTTCGCCATTGAGGAGTGCCACCGTCGCGGTATGGAGCTGCATACATGGCTCGTCAGCATTCCATTGGGAACAGCACAGCGCCAGCGTTCCTACGGCACCATGTCCGTCACACGCCATCATGCCAACCTCACCAAGACCGTAGGCGGCGAGGTGTTCATGATACCAGGACAGCCAGGCACAGCTGACTACATCGCCTCGATTGCACGCGAAATTGTTGAGCGCTACGACGTGGACGGCATCAACCTCGACTACATCCGCTATCCGGAGAGCCAATACCGGTTCAGCGACGACAACCTCTACAAGGCATCATCAGGCATGACGAAAGCCGACTGGAAACGTGACAACATCACCCGCATCGTCCGTCGTGTACACGATGTGGTGAAAGCTGTCAAGCCTTGGGTGAAACTCAGCAGCAGCCCCATCGGCAAGTACCGCAGCATGACCCGCTACCGCTCTGGCGGCTGGGACTGCTACGACGGTGTGTACCAAGATCCGCAAGCATGGTTGCGCGACAACATACAAGACTTGCTTTTCCCCATGATGTACTTTCAGGGCGACCACTTCTACCCCTTCGTCTACGACTGGGCCGAGAACCGCTACGGACATCCCATCGCAGCCGGACTTGGCATCTACTTCCTCGATCCACGCGAAGGCAAGTGGCAACTCAACGATGTACGCGCAGAGATGCATGCAGCCCGCAATTCAGGCATGGGAGGCATCGCATTCTATCGTAGCGACTACCTCACACGCAACCAGAAAGGCATCTACGACACCACCTGCGAGGAGTTCTTCCCCTACCCTGCACTCACCACGCGAATGACCTGGTCGTCCGACACCATCGCACCCACACAGCCCACCGACCTCTTCTACAAGGACGGTGTCATCCACTGGAACTTCCGTGAGCCGATGACCGAAGGCCGTTGGCAAACCGTCCACTTCAACATCTACGGCAGCAATATCTACCCTGTTGACATCACCAAAGCTGAGAACCTTCTGGCACAACGCATCCCCACCACCAGCTACCAGATAGCAGGTCGAGCCCTCACCAAGAGCTTCTACGCTGTGACCGCTACCGACCGCTTCGGCAACGAGAGTGCCCCTGTTCAGGAAATCTCCAACATCACCTCACGTCCCTCACACGAAGCCATCATGGCAGCTGTACGCCGCCACTTCGCAGGCACATCAGCCGAGACCTCATCGAAGCAGTCGAAGAAAGCCCAAAAGACCAAGACACCAAAGGTGAAGACCGTCAAACCAGAAAAAGTGAAGGTCGAAAAGCCCGTAAAAGAGAAAGAGGTGAAAGTGAAAGAAGTGAAGGTGAAAGAGGAAAAAGTGAAAGTCGAGAAGCCCAAGAAAGAAAAGAAATCGACCGAAATCCACATCGTCGACTTCAGCAAATATCTGGAATAGGTTTTTTAAAGTTAGGAGTTAGGAGTTAGGAGTTTATCAACTTTAAACTATCAACTCTATAAACTGACTATAAACTATAAACTATCAACTTTATTCAATATACAGCGTCAACACAATCATCTTATTCTGTCCCTTATCCACACCCTGCGTAAAGTTCATCTGCGCAGAATCAGTCAGGTCCTTACGTTTCTTGTTGATGATATCCAGCAAGCCGAAACAGAATTTCAGTTCAGGAATACACTTGAAATAAGGCAGGTAGAAGTCACAACCAAGACCCACCTCGAGGAAACAGTCGAACGGACGCAACAATAAGTTACGCTGCTTCTTCACCGTCAGGTCATACATCGGATTCACGCCACACATCACGTAAGGGCGGTAGTTGTTGAATCGCTCAGCCGAGAACTTCAGGTCAATCGGGACTGAGATATAGGTCGATTTCATGTTCTGAATCTGGTGCTCCCCCGTCGTCTGGTTGTAGAACCAAGTGTTCTTCTCACCGAAATGCATCGAAGGAATCACACGCAATGCGATGTTGTTATGCAACTTCAGCTCACCCAGTATGCCCACGGTGAAACCAGGATCGTAGTTTGGCACATCCGCAAACCACTGATTCCCGTTCGCATCGACATATCCGTTGTTCGTAAACTCAATATCCTGCACATGCAATCCAGCATGGAAACCATAATGATATGGTCGCTGATCGATATAAGGACGGTTCATCACCTTACGCGGTTGAGCATAGGCCGCACCCTCCTCCGTCATCAGACACGCAGGAGCAAACCATGCCATGATAGCCATCAGGCACGCAAGGAAATGTGTCACATATTTAAACTTCATACTACACTAAACGTAAAAACCACGAATTTATTGCCCTCATCCTAAACTTTATCTCACCTGTCCCTCTGTGGAATGTATGAAATCTACCTTCATGGCGCATAATTTAGTAATTATTTACATTCAGTGCCGCCTCCAAGTCCTTCAAAGCGTCCTTATTCTTATTTCTAATCACAGCCATGTCAAGAGCCGCTATGAGTTCCTTTGTTTGGTACCCTTTCAGATACGCTCTTCTCACCTTGCCATAGAGGTCGTTCAGTTTGGCATTACCATCATTGCCTTTCAGAGATTTTGGAACAGATTTCAACTTCAGATAACGGCAAATACCCTCCATGTCGCATAGTATCCAGTCCTCAATACTGCTCCTAATGCCCAGCTGGATAAAGTCGTTGATACCCATCCGCTTTACGGTTTTGCGAAGTGAATCCCAATTGACCATCAATGGATTTCTGACCTCAAAGATGTCTGTATCGTATGAACAGCATACGGTTTGAATCTTGTATCCGCCTTTACGCGAGTCAGGAATAAGTTCGTTCTGTAGTTTGGCTATCAGTTTGCTGGTATAGCGTGTAACGCCTCTCAAATTGCAGATCTTGCAAGGATTCAACTCCGTCATGCTAATACCCTTGTAATAATCGATGAGAGCCTTGAACAGCACTTCATCGGTATCACCCTCCACGAACAGTACCACTTGTACCTTACAATTCTCGTTTTGCTTCACCATCGTACTACTCCTGAATGAAGAACTTTTCCATTTTCTCGCTGTCATTCTCGACATCGAGCATAAAGTCGAACATATACTCACCAAATGTCAGTTCCATGTCGCCGGCATATTTATACAGATACTTCAGTTTCGATGGGTCAACCTGTGCGAAGTGAGCCAAACCGTCGTTCTTTGGTAAGCCGAAGTACATCTGACTGGGCTTCAGATAACGCATCAGATAAGGCGAATGACTGGTCATCAGAATTTTCGTATCCTCTGCATAGTTCTGCATCGTCAGCAGCAGGTTCTCAATCATCCGTGGATGAACGGAGTTCTCAGGTTCCTCAAGCATAATCATGGGAACGTTCTGCCTTCTCGCAGCTATGCACAGGGTAAACAGGAATATCATTCGCTTGCTGCCGCACGACAATTGGGCGATGGTGGTAGGCCGTGCACAGAACTTCTCTTTGATTCTGACGTCATAAATTTGCTGTCCTCCAGGCAGGCTGACCACCTCAGGACTGAACTCCTCCATATTGGGAATCAGCTGCATCAGCCCATCCACGAGAATGCTGTAGTTTCCTTCATCCTCAGTCTTCAATCGATACAGATATTCGCTCAGCGTCATGCCGCCAAGTATCTGGATGCCTTTGCCGCCACCCACAGAGAAGTACGACTCAGGATTGTCGAGCGTTTCCAAATTAGGCACCTGAATGCCGTATATCTGATTGGTTACGCCATTAAGGAACATCGCCGAAGAACGGGCAATAGCCGACAACGCCAATTGATTGGCAGGCACGTCGAACGGCTTGTTGCATCGTCCGGCAGCAGAGGGCACTATCAGACAATTCTCCGTCTCTGTGCGATTAATCAGCTGACGGTATCGTTGGTCAGTAGAGCGCTTCATCTTCAGACCTTCAGCAAGCACGCACCCCTCTTTGCCTTCACGAGCCCATGCCAGCTGATAGGAATAAACGAACTGCTGCTCTTCGCCATCAACGCTGATGCGACCAGAAATCTCAAACGAGAAATCTTTGCCATAGATGGCCGTGTTTATCGACATCCAACGACCGCCCAGCATCTGCCTTCTCTCTGCCTCATCAGCAGAAAGAAACCTCACTCCAAACTCAATAGCCCTGAGTACATTGCTCTTACCATAACCGTTGGGAGCAATCAGAGCGCACAGGTCCTCAATCCTCAGGTGTACATGCTCAATGTTGGCAATACCATCCACCTTAAATCCGTCTATTCTCATAACTCAAGTTAAAATATTTGCGTGAGTGCCTAAAAATTCGCTGCAAATATATAAAAACCGATTGACTCACGCAAATATTTTGACAAAAGTTTATCAATTTTTACGGAAAACGTCCACGTTTATTGCCGAAATCTCATTTTTCACCACTTTTTTGCGACTACGGTGCAGATGAAAACTGTGATGTCAAGTGTTTTTCTGAGAACACCCACTTTTTCTTATTTTTGCCTTGAAGATGACATACCCTGTAAGGAAGCAGAGGACGCTCGAAGTGGGCATGGGAAGTTCACTTACCGATGAACACATCGGGCGAATTCTGCAAAGCGACCAAAGGTTGCTTGTCATCTGAAAGGTATTTTTAATGTTTTTTTCTCTTTAGAGCTTTTTTATCTTATAACAATCAATTGTCAACACAGGATTTCGCCAGTGAACCCCCAAAAACTGTCAATTGTCAACTATCAACTTATTATGCATTAAGAATTATGCATTATAAAAAAACAGAGGAGCAGATGATTGCTCATCTGCTCCGAAAAAAAATAGAATTCCAATAACTAAAATCCCTCACGGGTATATCTTTAATCTACTGAGGAGCACAAAGAACCATCCCTTGATTCTTCTGTTTCTCGCTCATAATGCTGTCGTATCTGATGATTACGATGGCAAAGTTACACAATTATTTTGAATAAACGTGCGGAAAACACGTTAAAAATGCCAAAAATGGACGGAATTGCTGCATTTCTAAGTTGTTTACGCCATTTTCCGATTCAAAGCGAATCAAAGAATCGTCCCACGACTCAGTAGCTATTTAAGTTTCGCATTCGTTCTGAGCTATGGTAGTTTTTAGGATCACTGGTAAAAACCTGTGATGTCAATTGTTATAAACAAAAACAGGAAAAACAGCTTAGTCGAGGCTGTAGCTCTACGAGCTTTTGCATCTGAGGCCGTAATCCTGAGCTTATGAGCGAGCTCCTATCTCAGCCTTCCATCCTCATCTGCATCCCAACGGGATACCCCCTTGTCTAAGTAAAAAACAACAGACCCGCCCCCCAAGCCCCCTCCCTCTATGGCGGGGGTGACAGTAGGGCAAAAAGCATGTCATCGTGCCGCATGGTGTTTTTGAACGAAGTGACTGTTTTTTCAGTTCCTGCAAAACAGGCGGCATCTCAGCATAGCCCAAACAAGTTTGACTTCTGCATTCGATTTGCACTGTTTTTATTTTGGCTGTGATGCGAGGCCGTAGGCTGTTCGTAGGTATCAGGCTAAGGGCTGTTAAGCTCGCTTAGACAGAACTTGGAACGATGGCTTCGAACAGATGCTCTCACCAGAGCATGCATCGCATTCAAGTATTTTTAGTGTTTTTTCTCCGCAGAGCTTTTTTATTCTTGATAAACTATACACATTGTTTGCTTT
>JAFZYE010000074.1 GCA_017616445.1 Bacteroidaceae bacterium | reverse complement strand
GGGCATTGCAGCTATCCGCAGCCGCAAGGAGGATGACGGATGGAAGGTGTCTGACGCAACCCTGAAGATGGGTACAGGTTATGTCGGTGCAACTGCAAACGACTTCGCTCGTGCATGCGCCACCTATCCTCACGGGGAAACTGGAGTGCTGCATGGTGGTAACAGCTCAACTCCTATCTCTGCAGAGGAGGAGAACAACGGTTCAAGTGAGAACAATGGTTCAAGCGGTTCAAGTAGTTCAAATGGTTCTTCTTCGACTGGCTCAGGACAGGGCGGTAGCCAGAACAGTGGTTCAAGCGAGAACAATGGTTCAAGTGGTTCAAGTAGTTCAAGTGGCAGCCAGAACAGCGGTTCAAGCTCCAGCGTAACTGCTCCAACCATCAGCGGAACCACTCCGTTCGATGACTCCACTCAGGTAACCATCAGCGGTCCTGCAGGTTCAACCATCAAGTACACTACCAACGGCGTAGCTCCAACCGCTACCTACGGTAACGACTACGAGGAGCCCATCACCCTCAATGCATCCGCAACCGTCAAGGCTGTAGCCATCATCGATGGCGTAGCCAGCGAAGTAGCAACGAAGGCGTTCGTGAAGAACGGAAGTCAAGGTGGCGGAGGTGAAGAGGGAATGTAATCTCATTGACAATTTGACCATTTACAATTGACAATTTATTGACAATTTAGTTATTGGGCAATTTAACGATTCAATCCTCTAATCATACTCCTCCACCGCAAGCGGTCCCCCTCCCCTGTCTCAGGGGAGGAGCTAGGAACTCCGAGTGGCAGTAAATAGCTCTCCACCTAAGATAGGGGGAGTACCCGAAGGGGGAGGGAGTATGATAATTGCAATTAACCTACTAACCTATTATGCATTATGCATTATGAATTATGAATTATTTAAGCTATGGAAGAAGGGAAGAAGAAGGTGATTGTGGAAGTGATACGCTTCATCATCACAGTGCTTGGCGCACTACTCGGAACATCTGCGCTGCAATCATGTGGCTTGCTCTAACGGTCTGCGACCTATAGCCCAGAGGGCAATGTAAAATGTAAAATGTAGAATGTTAAAGGCTGGACGATTTATTCGCCAGCCTTTACTTAATGTCAATTGTCAACTATCAACAGACTTTAAACTATTAACCTATTCACCTACTAACCTGACACCCCTACACCTTGCTGGGTGTAACACCAAACATGTCTTTGAATGACTGGCTGAAGGTATGGCGGTCGTTGTAGCCCACTGCTTCGATGACCTCGATGACAGAATAACGATGCTGCTGGAGCAAGCGGTATGCATGTTTCAGCTTCACGGTTTTGATGAAGTCGAGCGGCGTATCGCCTGTGACAGAACGTAGCTTGCGTGTGAGTGTCGAACGGCTCATACAGAGTTCTGATGCCAGGAATTCCACGTCCATTTGTGGGCTGCTGATATTCTGCTGCACAATCGTTATTGCGTTCTCGATGAATTCACGGTCAATGTCCGACAACTCCAGCTCGCTGGCAGAATGGGTGTCAGGATTCTTTCGGAATGCCTGCTGGCGTGACTGACGTTGGTTCCACAGGTTGGTCAGCAGGGCATTGAGCACTTTGGATTCGAACGGTTTTGGCAGGTAAGCGTCTGCTCCTGCGTTATAGGATGCGACTTGGTTTTCGCTCGATATCATCGCTGTCAGCATCACAATAATCATGTGACTGGTGTCGATATTGCTTTTCAGTTCGCGACACAGCGTCAAGCCATCCATATCGGGCATGCTGATGTCGGACACTACGAACTGCAACTCAGGATGTTGTCGGATTACCTCAAGCGCCTCGCGTCCATTGGTAGCCGTAAAAGTATGATACTGTTTCGACAGGAGTTCATCGAGTGCGGTCAGCATATCGACATTATCCTCCACAATCAGCAGCGACAGGTCGGTTGCAGGATTCCTGCTGATATGCATCTGGGTAATCTCTCGTTTGAGCATTCCCACCTGCTCATCCTGCTTGCGGTCTTTGATTTCGTGGGCACGATAGGCCTCACGATTGATTGGGAACTGGATGGTGAATACGGAGCCTCGTCCACGCTGGCTTTGAACCTGGATGGATCCATGATGGAGTTCAATCAAGTCTTTCGTCAATGACAATCCGATTCCGTTCGAGGTCAGATTAACACGTCCCCGTGCCATTGGTTGGGAGATGTAGAACGGACTGAAGATTTTCTGCAAGTCGCGTGAATCGATACCGAACCCTTCGTCCACTACGGATATACTCACCGTTTGTGTGTCAAGCAACTTCAAACGGATGGTGACTTTCGTGTTAGAATTCGAATACTTGATTGCATTCGAAACGAGGTTGAAGAGCACCTTGTCAATCTTATCTACGTCGAAATAGCCGATGATATCCTCAAACGGTTTCTCGATGTTTATCTGAATCTGCTTGCTCTGCGCCAAAGGAATGAAACTTTCCTTGCATCGCTGGTCGATCAACTGGCTGAGATTGCCCTGTTCAACGTAGAGTTTCAGGTTGCCCGTCTCTACCTTGCGGAAGTCGAGTATCTGCTGCAGCAGGTGTTTCAGGCGTGTGATGTTCGACCCGATCAGCATCTGTTTCTCTTCCTGCATCGCATTGACCGGCTCGAGACTCTCGTTGATACTAGATATCACGGCAAGCGGTGTCAGCAGTTCGTGGGATACGTTGGTGAAGTAACTCAGCTTGGTCTGTACCAGCTGCTCTGCCACTTGTTTCTCGTTTCGCCTTCTCACTCTCCGCTGATAGCGATGGGCAACATACAGCAGGAACGCTATTCCTAACAGCACATAACAGACGTGTGCAAATATGGTCTCATACCAAGCTGGTTCACGGTAGATGCGCAGTTCCGTGTAGTTCTCGTCCCACATGCCCTTATCGTCCATCGTCTTCACCTGGAAGGTGTAGTTGCCCTTTGGCAGGTTGTTATAGGTAGCCTCGTTTTTGCCTGGGACAAGATAAATCCATTCATCGCTCAACCCCAGCAATCGGTAGGCATAGCGGGTGGTTGCAGTCTTCAGGATATTGAGATCGGAGAAGTTAATGACGATGTTTCTGTCATCAGGATAGAGCACGAACTTATCCTGATGGCGCAGCGAGTCGAACCAGATGCTGTTGTTTGCCGAGCGGATGTCCGTGATATGTACTTTAGAATCTGCAAGCATGAATTTGGGGAGTCGAAGAGGGCGTTTGTTCTGCATGATCGATGTGCTGATTGCGGTTATGCCCGGGATACCTCCCAGATAGACCACCTGTGCACTTTGATCGTAATAGACAGCATGAGGCAGAAGACGTTGCAGTTCTATGTTCTCGTCATCTGTTGAAATGTTTCTCAACGCACTCGTCTGCTGGTCGAAGATACGTATCTGCTGGTTGGAAATAATCCAGAGGTTGCCTTTACTGTCGGCGAAGATGTCGTTAATCACGTTACCCTCCATTCCGCACGTAGAGGTAAAGTTCGAGAATGTATGCTGAGCGATGTCATACCTGATGATTTCACCCTCTGACGAAGCAATCCATACATGCCCCTGGCCGTCATCTGTAATATCGTTGATACCAAAGTCCGTCTCGGTCTTCTCTGCCTTTTGCTGATGATAGCGAATCAGTCCTCCGTCCTTCAGGGCAAACCACACCTGATGATTGGGCGCTATGGCAATTGAAGCAACTTGACCCTCGACCTCAGCAATCTGGGTGACAGTTCCGCTGGCGATGTTGTATCTGAATGTCCCGTTTTGGGCCCCAATCCACAGATTACCCTTGCCGTCCTCTTTCATACACTCAATCTCGCCCGAGTCGTTCGAGTAGTCATCGAGCGTAAAGTGTTTCACTTCACGTATCTGCATCCCCTCACGTTGCAGACAGATGATCCGATTGCCATAGTATGCCACCCAAATTGTGTTGGGCTGCTGAGATGGTTCAATACACCGTGTCTGGTACAGTTCGTAACCCCTTATATCAGGATTCTCGAAATAATGAGTCACAGCTCCTGAATTGGGGTCATACAAATAAATACCTCGACGGTCCTGATAGATCCAGAACACACCGTCAGGACATTTGCATAGCTGCATGACAGCCGACACCAAATTCGTCCGCTGCTGGAATGCATACATGTCGATTCCAGAAATACCCTCCTCATTCCAGCTGATGACCTGACAACCCGTGTTGAACCCTGCAATCCACAACCTGCCCTGATTGTCTTTATACAGACAGTTCATGATACTGCCGTTATGCCGGCGCAGATTGGCAGGCAATTCCAACTGATGACCCTCCGTGTCGATGACGAACAAGCCTCGATAGTACGAAAGCAGCCAGGTGTAATGGGTTCGGTCATCCTGGACAATACGCGTAAAGAACGGCACTTGCTGACCTGTCTCATCAGTAGGCTTTGTAAGCGGTGTAACCGTATAGCGTACAGGGCTTTTTCCACCCTTTTCAGGCAGCATCTCCAACACACCGTCCTGACAGATGAGATAGCCACCCGTCCTGCGATCCTCCGTCATACAGTTAGGGACAATGCCTGGCACCACCATCTGCAAGTCCTTCATGCCTGCAGGCTTGCAATAGAGTCCGTCGTTGAAGACCCCCACAAACAAGTTGCCGCGACTGTCCTCATAAAACATTGCCACACCAGCTTTTAGCTCGCGTTTCTCCAGTAACTGGCAATTACTGTCGAACTCATAGAGCGTATTGAAGCCACCAATAAAGATGTGGTCGTCCTGTGTATGAACCAACAACGCATAAAGGGTCTGATTGAAATTGTCCACCTCCAACGGACGGGCCTTGAATGTGTTCTTGTCAAGTATGTAGACACCCTTCCTCGTACTGAACCAAACATGGCCTTTGTTGTCAGCCACTATATTATTAATATGGTTACGCGCCAAGACGCCAGGCGTATTGAAGTCAGAACGCAATACACGTATATTATATCCATCATCTCGACACAATCCGTCACTCGTTCCATACCACATATACCCCTCATCGTCCTGACAGATGGCTGTCACTTCGTTTACAGGTAGTTTGCTCAAGTTAGGCATATCCGAAATAAAGATATTCGGAATCTGAGCAACAACAGTGCCACCAAATGATAGGCACAGCAACACAAGGTTGCATAGAATGATAGAGAACGGACGGGGTAGTTGCATGGCGGGTTGATTATGATTTCACGGTAACTTTGAGTGGACTTTTAACTTGACGGGCAAACTGATTCAGGTAGGCCTCCCATGTGGTGAGCGAAAAGATTTCAGTCTCTTCGTTACGATTCCATCCTGAACCAAAATAATAAGTGAGCGAAGTGGTACTTTTTATCGATGAAATGGCCAAAATATGGCCGTTTGCACCAGGCAGACCAGTTTCAGATTTGAACTTCATCTCTTTCATGGACTGAGGAAAGACGGTACCTACATAAATCTTTCCGAAATCCTGATTCTGGACAGCTCGGTATTTCTCCTTGTATTGCGTAGGGTCGCCCAGGTCTTCATAACCCATATATCCGTCGTCTTTGTTAAGGACATACGCATTAGGGTTTTCATTATGAACGACAATACCCACAGCTACAGGTGTTTCTTTGGTGAGGCCTTGATAGGTAACGATGGCCTTGTTGAGATGGGAACCTGCATCAAGACTGATGATACGTGTCTCAAAAACCTCCATTCCATCGATTTTTTCTGTTCCATAGATGAGTTTGACCGTGAAACGAAGCGGACCGCAGTCAAGGATTTCGTACGACTTATAGCAGCGAGGATAGACGATGTTGCCATCGACCATAAGTGCCGCAGTACCGCATCCAAGTGTAGGGCCTACCTTGTAACAATCCATTCCATTTCCGTGATCCACATGGTAGCTGATGGCGTTGTAGACATCATCGGCCAGATCACCTTTGCCAATGCTGCGCAGTTTGCTGATAGCGCGTTGCATATCGGCATCGAGTTCACTCGCATATCTGGCTTCGACAATCAACTTTGACGTGCGCTTGTTCCACACGTCATAACCCCATGCACGCTCACCATTACGCTGAAGAGCAGGTCCGTAGCAGCGGAAAGCTACACGATCATTCTCCCATGCCATGTCGTCAACCCGTTCAGGGAACTGACGTCCGAAGACTTTTGCCTCGTACTTGGACGGCTGTCCTTTGAGAGCGTAATAGACGGACTTCCCTTTGGCAGCTACACCTACAGGAAAGATGAGTTTGCCATCATAGGTCAGTTGGCTTGGTACTTCCTTGCCATCGGCATCGGTGATGTAAAAAGATGCGATTCCATCGAGTTTGGCCTTAACTAAATTCACATCGACCTCAACCAATTCGTTACCTCGGGAATGGTTGAGTGAATTGCTGACGATGATGGTTGCCTTGTCCGCAGCCCATAGAGAGGTCGCTGTCAGGATTGTAGCTGTAAGGATGAGAAGTTGTTTCATAGTTTATTTGCTGTATTTCTTGATAAAATCAAAATCGAGAGTCTTACGGAAAAGGTTAGCCTTAGCGACCTTGATGCGTATCTCGTCACCGATAGAGAAGCGGTGGTGAGACTTCCTGCCTATCAGGCAATAACTCTTGTCGTCGAAGTCAAAAGTCTCGTCGGCAGCAAGAAAACGTACGGCGATGAAACCTTCGCAGTGGTTTTCATTAATCTCGGCATAGATACCAGCCTCGGTCACTCCACTGATTTTTGCATCGTATTCCTCTCCGAGTCGTTCACTCATGTATTCCACCTGCTTGTACTTGATGGAAGCACGCTCAGCAGCTGTTGCCAATTGCTCCATGGCAGAACTATGTTCGCATAACCCCTCATATTTCTTCTGGCTCGCGCTTGCCCCACCCTCTGCATAACGGGTGAGAAGCCGGTGAACCATCAAGTCGGGATAACGACGGATAGGTGAGGTGAAATGAGTGTAGTAGTCGAAAGCCAATCCATAATGCCCGATGTTGTGGGTACTGTATTTTGCTTTCATCATTGCTCGAAGAGATACATTCTCCACTAAGTTCTGTATCTTATCACCTCGGACGTCCATCAACAACTTGTTGATACTCTTAGCCACCTCTGTCTTTGAACCTTGCGTGAGGATGTTGTACTTGAACCGCTTCACAAACTGAGCAAGATTATCCAATTTCGCAGGATCGGGCAAGTCGTGAACTCGATACGGAAGTACTTTGGCTTTTTGCCCCTTCTTCACCTTACCTACACTCTCAGCAACGGTCCGGTTTGCTAACAGCATAAACTCTTCAACCAGTTTGTTGGCATCTTTCGCCACTTTGAAATAAACGCTGATGGGCTTTCCTGTTTCATCGATTTCGAAGCGGATTTCCTCACGGTCGAAGTCGATGGCTCCTGTGTACATGCGATTGGCTTTCAGCTTATGGGCCATCCGGTTGAGCGTGATAAGCTCATTGCAATATTCACCTGTCCGTTTGTCCTTTGCAACTGGGATGTGTCCCTCAATATCGTCAGCCTCACCGTTCTGCTCAAGTATTGCCTGCACCTCCTCGTACACAAACCGTCGATTACTTTTTATGACGGTATGCACAATACGTGAACTGTACACTTTCGCCTCCTCGTCCATATCGAAGATGACAGAGAACGCCAACTTCTCTTCATCAGGACGAAGGGAGCAGATATAGTTACACAGACGTTCTGGAAGCATCGGAATGGTACGATCGACAAGATAGACCGATGTACCTCTTTGCTGCGCTTCCTTATCGATGATGGACCCTTCGAGCACGTAATGAGATACGTCAGCAATATGAACACCCACCTCATAATGCCCCTTTTCCAATGGACGGATGGAAAGCGCATCGTCGAAGTCTTTTGCATCACGAGGGTCAATGGTGAAAGTGGTTACATCGCGGAAATCCTCACGTTTCGCATATTCCTCAGGAGATATGACATCGCTTATTTTGTCAGCATAACGCTCCACCTCTTTCGGATAAGAATAAGGTAATCCGTACTCAGCCAGGATGGCATGCATTTCTGTTTCGTTCTCACCTTCCTTTCCAAATATATCCATCACTACACCGATAGGATTCCGAGTGTTCTCTGGCCAATCAATAATTTGCACCATTGCTTTGTCGCCGTTCTTTCCTCCCTTCAGTTTGCTCTCAGGAATAAACACATCGTATGGCAATGAACCATCGGGATGAATCAGGAACGCAACACCATGATTGATTTGCAACACACCTACGATGGGCTTGTTGCTGCGTTCGATGATTTCGATGATTTCTCCATACAGACGGTCGGACTTCTTGCGCGTAGCAAATATAGTCACCTTCACCTTATCACCATTCAAGGCATGAAGTGTATCGTCATCATTGATGAAGATAGACAATCCTTCCGAAGTCTCAACCAGATTGCGGCGTTTACCCAAGCATCTGAACACACCTTCGGCCACCTGATTGGTCTTTCCGTTGTATGCAATCTCTCCATCGTAGTTACGGAATATCTGTTCTTCATCAATCAATTCGTTAAGGACATCGACACAGAGTATCTTCATCGGATGAGTCGTAAGGCGTAGCGAGTTAAATAACTGCTTGAGCGTAAATGTCTCACGTGGACGACTTGACAGGAAATCGACCACTTTCTCTTTCAATTGCTTCTTGTTGAGTTTAGAACGGGTCATGCTAAATATATTTTAAGGGTGATTATTGTTCAGTTCACTTGTAAATCAATGACATCTAAGTGGTTATTAATATAATGTGCAAATTCCTTGCTTACTTCAATCGTTCGCTCGGTTTTCAGCTCTATTGCCCGTACGCCAGGCTCGTTGATGACAAAAGTCAGTTTGGTCTTACCTTTATACCTATCGGCCAAATCAATCAGCTCGCTGACCAGCTCCATCGTCAAATCCTCAAGGTTGATGGTCAGTGTAAGATGTTCCAACAGTTGGTTTTTCACCTCTGCCAACAAGTCTACAGACGTAATCACCAGGTCGAGATAGGAAGACGACCTCCAGGGTTGTACAACCTGAGCCTGAACATAGATGGCTTCGTTGACATTGAACAGATGTCGGGTATTCATCCATTTCGTTCCAAATAGCTTCAACATGTGTGAATTCTTGAAACTTTCTATCTTTACATATCCATACGGCTTACCGTCTTTTGCACTTGTTCCTGTCGTGATTTCTGTGACAATTCCAGCAAACGTGATATTCGATTTGGCTTGCAGGCTCTTCAAGTCGGACAATTCTCCCAAATCGGTATTACAAACATGCTCAATGATAAACGAATACTCATCAAGCGGATGCGATGACATATAGATACCGACCAAATCACGCTCTTTGTTCAAACGTTCGATATCGCTGATGGGGATGATGTCATGAGGCAACGAAGGGTGTACCATCTCTATTTCCGTGGCTCCAAAAAGGCCAAAACTGGCTTCAGCCTTATCTGCCTGATATTTGTTTCCGTATCTGATGAGGATGTCGAGGAACAACTCATCCGAATTTGCCATAGAGAAGAACATTTCCCTTTTCACACCAAACGAGTCGAATGCACCTGCCCAGATCAGACACTCCAGACATTTGCGGTTGCAGGTATTGAGATTAACGCGTTCTACGACATCAAAGACATCTTTGTATGGACCGTTTTTGCTGCGTTCGTCAATAATTGCCCTTGCAGCCCCTTCACCAACTCCTTTGATCGCTGCCAATCCAAAGCGGATCTCACCTTGCTGATTCACACCGAAATTGACAAATGACTCATTGATATCCGGACCGAGTGTCGCAATACCCATCGCCTTACACTCGTCCATCAGTTTCGTGATTTCCTTGATGTCCGAGCGTCGACGTGTAAGCAGAGCGGCCATGAACTCAGCAGGGTAATGCGCTTTCAGATATGCTGTCTGGTAGGCAACCCACGAATAACAAGCTGCATGCGACTTGTTGAAAGCATAACTGGCAAAATCCTCCCAATCTTTCCATATCTTATCAAGCACAGCAGGATCGTGACCGTTTTTCTTGCCTCCCTCGATAAACTTGGGTTTCATCGCATTGACGATATCAATCTTTTTCTTACCCATTGCCTTACGGAGGGCATCGCTCTCTCCACGAGTAAAGTTGGCCAACTGTCTGGACAACAACATCACCTGCTCCTGATAGACGGTAATACCATAGGTATCCTTGAGATACTTCTCCATACAAGGGATATCGTAGGTAATCTCCTCGCGCCCGTGCTTACGGTCAATAAAATGAGGAATGTACTTCATAGGACCAGGACGGAACAAGGCATTCATGGCAATCAGATCCTCAAAAACTGTCGGTTTCAAATCGCGCAAGTACTTTTGCATACCTGCCGACTCGAACTGGAATGTTCCGATAGTCTGCCCTTTCTGATAAAGCTGATAGGTCAGTTCGTCATCGATTGGAATGTTATCAAGATCAATGTCGATGCCTCGTGTCAGTTTGATATTTTTGACGGCCTCTTTCTGCTCCGAGAGCGTCTTCAGGCCTAAGAAGTCCATCTTGATCAGTCCTGTCGTCTCGATAACATGTCCGTCGTATTGTGTCACAGCAGTCTTGATACCTGGGAAATCAGGGTCTTCCGCAGTACTGATAGGCACATGATCTGAAATCGGGTCACGACAGATGATGAATCCGCAGGCGTGAATACCGATGTTGCGCACCGTTCCTTCGAGTGCCTTCGCATATTTGATGGTGTTCGATTCTCGTGGGTCTTGTGAATACTCAGCCTCTTGCAACAGCGGTGTATACTTGATGGCGTTGGGCAAATTCATCTTTGCATCATCGGGCAGACGATCTGGAATCGCTTTACATAGTTGATTGGTACGATCCAAAGGCAACTTCTCTACACGAGCCACATCCTTGATGGAGTTCTTTGTAGCCATTGTTCCGTATGTGATGATGTGGGCACAGTTCTGCGGACCGTACTTGTCCATTACCCATTGTAACACCTTTCCACGTCCGTCGTCATCGAAGTCGGTATCGATATCAGGAAGTGAGATACGGTCAGGATTTAAGAAACGCTCGAACAGCAAATCGTACTTCAGAGGATCGATTCGCGTGATGCCCAGACAATAAGCAACCACAGAACCAGCAGCGGAACCACGTCCCGGACCAACCCAGACGCCCAACTCGTTACGTGCGGAATTGATAAAGTCTTGAACAATAAGGAAGTAACCTGGGAAACCCATTGTTTTCATGATGTGCAACTCAAAACGGATGCGGTCATCCACCTCTTTGCTAAGTGGTGTACCATAAATCCGTTCTGCTCCTTCGTAGGCTAGCTTTCCCAAATAGTCAGCTTCGAATTTAATACGATAAATCTTCTCATACCCTCCCAACTTATGGATTTTGGCTTCTCCTTCTTCTGGTGAGAGCTGATTTTCCCCGTTTTCATCGCTTGTAAACTCTTTATAGAGGTCTGCCTCCGAGTATTTTTGACGCCATTGTTCTTCTGTTCCGAAACTCTCAGGAATCGGATAGAAAGGCATGATTGGGTCGGAGTCCAGGTTATAAGTCGTACATTTGTCGAGAATCTCGATGGTGTTGCTCAATGCCTCTGGGACATCGGCAAAAATCTCGTTCATCTCCTCCTTCGTCTTAAACCACTCTTGCTTTGAGTAAACAAGACGGGTAGGGTCATTCAGGTCTTTTCCTGTGGACAGACAAAGAAGGTGGTCGTGAGCCTCAGCGTCCTCTTCATTCACGAAGTGAACATCGTTCGTACAAATAAGTTTTACGCCATACTCCCTTGCCAGCTCTATCATGACCTTGTTGGCACGCTGTTGCAGGATAAATGTCTCGCGATTGGCAAACTGATTGGGGTCCTTCACTTCATGGCGTTGGAGTTCGATATAATAATCGTCACCAAACACGCTCTTGTACCACTCAATTGTCTCGCGGGCAGCTTGGATATTGTCACGTAGGATGTTAGCCGGCACTTCGCCTGCAATGCAGGCAGAGCAACAGATAATACCTTCGTGGAACAGTTTTAAGTCGTCATGATCGGTTCGTGGTTTACTATAGAATCCATCAACCCATGCACGACTGACCAACTTGATAAGATTGTGATAACCTTGCTCGTTCTTTGCAAGCAGAATCAGGTGGTAACGTCTGCTGTCTTTATCTTTGTCGCGTCCTTCTTTCTTGTTGGCAGCCACATACACCTCACATCCGAATATCGGTTTGAAAGGCTCCAACCCTTCTTTCTTTCGCTTCTTATTCACGCCACTGCATAGGTCAAAATACTCTTTCACTCCAAACATGTTGCCATGATCGGTGATGGCAAAGCCCCGCATGTTGTTTGCGATGGCTTTGTCTATCAGTTTCTTTATCTTTGACGCGCCGTCAAGAATCGAGTATTCTGTATGAACGTGTAAGTGTATGAAGTCTTCCATATTGTCTGAATCGTCTTTCTGTTGTTCAATCATCCAAAGTCACAGTCCTGCTACCATCATCATGTTCTTCCATCGTGACTTTGACCGTTTCCTCAGGAAGGAAACCCTCTATCATCTCAGGCCACTCCATGAAACAGCACGCATCACAATTGATATAGTCTTCGAATCCTATATCCAGCACTTCGGCAGGTTTCCTGATACGATAGAAATCAAAGTGGTAGATGGGCCGCTGGTCTCTATCCATGTACTCGTTGACGATGGCGAAGGTAGGTGAGTTTATGACATCTGTCACGCCCATCTGTTCGCAAATGGCCTTGATGAAGGTGGTTTTGCCGACTCCCATCTTTCCATAAAAGGCAAACAATTTCCGATGACCCATCGCTTCGACAAACTGATGGGCGGCTTCTTGTATCTGTTCTAGTGATGAAATCGTTATCTGCATCTTTATCTCCTTTTCTTTCCTTCCATTGTGATGAGCGGAATCAGCATTTCCTCCATGCTGATACCACCATGCTGGAAGGTGTTGCGGTAATAGTTTACGTAATAGTTGTAGTTGTTCGGATAGGCGAAGAAGTCGTCGTTCGTGGCGAAGATGTACGTCGTACTGAGATTTGGTGAGGGTAACATCACCTTCTGCGGCTCTTTCATCTCATACACCTCTTTCTTATTATAGTTGAGGTTCTTGCCAAGTTTATAACGCAGGTTGGTATTGGTGTTCTTGTCGCCAATCACTTTTGTCGGATTGCTCACCTTGATTGCTCCGTGGTCGGTGGTGATGATGACTTTCACATCCGTCTGCGAGAGCAAGGTGAACAGTTCCCGCAAGGGTGAATGGCGGAACCATGAGGCGGTAATACTACGATAAGCATTCTCGTCCGAGGCCAACTCTCTCACCATTTTTGATTCCGTACGCGCGTGCGAGAGCATATCGATGAAATTCACCACGATAACGTTCAGGTCGTTATTGAGCAACGAGTGGAATTGCTGCACCAACCGTTCGCTCTCTGCCGAATTGTTGATTTTGGTATATGAGAACGTATCGTGACGGCGATAACGCTGTATCTGAGTCTCAATCAGAGGAGCTTCGTTGAGGTTCTTCCCTTCTTCCTCCTCCTCGTCAACCCACAACTCCGGGAACATGTCGGCAATCTGAATCGGCATCAGTCCTGCGAAGATGGCGTTCCGTGCATATTGGGTCGCTGTCGGTAGGATGCTGATGTAGAGGTCGTCATCGAAGGTGAATTCGTTGGCCAACTCCTGACTGAGCACTCGCCACTGATCGTATCTGAAGTTGTCGAATACGATGAGAAACACCTTTTCCTGATTGTTCAGCAAAGGGAACACTTTACGTTTGAAGATATCAGGGCTCATCAGCGGACGCTGTTCTGGATGGGAAATCCAATCGACGTAGTTCTGTTTGATGAACTTAGCAAATTCTTGATTGGCTTCTGCTTTCTGCATCTTCAGCATCTCAGTCATATCGCTGTTTGTCGTGCTGAGTTCCAGCTCCCAATACACCAACTTACGATACACGTCCTTCCATTCGTCCAGACTGTATGAGTCGTTGATTTGCATACCGATCTTTCCGAAATTCTGACGATAGCTGGTGTCCATCACCTCTGCCTCCAGGTCTTTCTTGTGGAGGTGTTTCTTGATGGTGAGGTATATCTGATTCGGATTCACGGGTTTGATGAGGTAGTCAGCAATCTTCGATCCAATAGCTTGGTTCATGATGTTCTCCTCTTCGCTCTTTGTGACCATCACTATAGGAATGGTGCTATTGAGTTCCTTTATTTGTGTCAGCGTTTCCAGTCCACTGAGACCAGGCATGTTTTCATCGAGGAAAATCAGGTCGAATGTCCGTTCGGAGCACATATCGATTGCATCACGACCATTGGTGGTTGTGATGACTTCGTAACCTTTTTTCTCCAGGAAGATGATGTATGCTTTCAGCAGTTCAATCTCATCATCCACCCATAATAGCGTTCCGTTGTTCATTAGAAAATATAGTTATCGTTATCGTCCTCTATGTCAGGCATATCCTCGCTGTCAATATCGTAGAGGTCGTCTGGGTCATAAATCTCTACGTCCGGCGTATCCAGCATATCTTCATCAATTTGCAACTTTCCAACTCGGTCGAATACTTCATCGTAGAATTCGAAATAGTCTGCATAACTCATTCCACGTGTGAGTTTCTTCATGTTGTCTTCAGAGATGATAAACATCTTCAGCCCTTCCATCTTCTGCGCCATCTCGCGGTTGTTGGTGAGACGATGCAGATAGATGTAGGCCTCGTCGTAGTTCATGAAGGTCTTTACTTTCAGCAAACTGATACCTTCCGTCTTCTCCATCTCGATGTCGAAATTACGTACGGTGAAGTTCGAGAAGTTGTATTGTGCCATTTCAAACAACAGCTGGTTTTCGTTGATACTGTCGCGCTCGTATGCTACGACAAATATCCAGTTGCAGTTTTTCTCTTCCGAGAACAGGGTGTCACCTGCAATCGAATCGCCATCGAGATAGCTTCTGCGTTCCCATATTGAGCCGTTATTCATGCGTCCACTTGCCAGCAGACGTCCGTTTTGCAGACCTTTCACATACAATCCTGCCAATTCGCTTACTGTGCTCTTCGGATAGTTGGTTACAATGTCCTTCATCTCGGTCAAGAATTTACTATCGTCACCTTGACTGAGGCGGCTCATTGCGCTGAGGAACATGAAACGTGCCCTGTTTTCTCCGTTTGGATACTCCTTGGCAGCATAGTCGGCATTCGCGATGACCTGTGCATAGTCATCTGCCACATAAGCGTCATAGGCAACCTGATAGATGGAGTCCTCAATCTGCTTGCCGTACCGTCCTTTGAATTCATAGAAAGGATCGGCGATGAGTTGGGCGTGTTCATTGTCAGGATATTCTGCAATCAACTTTTCGCGATAGGTGGCAGCCTCTGCTGGATAGCCGAATCGAGCATAGAGCTGATACATGTTGAAATAGAGGTCGGCCATCTTTTCATAGTCTGGGAAGTCTGTACATACTCGTAGGAACGTACGTTCAGCTAACTCAAAATTCTCCATTCGATCCTTATAAATGACGGCAGAGTTGTAAAGGCCATTCACCAGTGCCGTATTCGATTGTGCCATCTGCTCGTCTGAGAATGGAATATCTTTCAAGTAGTACTCAGGACGATGTGGATCGCCCTCATACTCTTTCTGCTTCTCCAGCGCCTTCTGTTCTGCTTCCGATAGTTCTACTTTCGGTGCTTTTGCTGCAACAGAATCAGACAGTGCTGCACCCAGCGAATCACGCGGAGCATCTGAACCGCTAATCGAGTCGGTCTCGGCTTCTTCGCTTTCTTCCTCTTCTGTCTCTTCGTCAAAAGCCAAAACAGTCTTGTTGTTACGACGCCAATCATCTGCCAACGGTCGTGTACCCCATTGGCGTTGGAATTCTGTCTTTCCGTTTGTCACAGCAGTAGCATTGTAGAAATACCACTGTGTAGCCGCTTGGTTCTGGTTGCCTGGACGCTGCTGATTGCCTCCCTGATTCTGGGTTCCTGGGCGGTTTTGATTGTTGGCATTTGCCATTTCTGCCGCTTTCTTCTCTTCTTCCTTTTCTTTTTTCTTCAACTCACTGATGATGTTCTTTATCACCTTCATCCGTTCCACAGAGTCCATTCGAGCCAGTTCCTGCAAGCTGTCTTGCAGTTCTACAGCGGAAGCATAAGGCAGCAGTTCATCCAGAATCCTCGACCGCTCGTTCACCTCTTTGTAGTCTTCCCTGTCTTTATCGAACAAGCTCAGCACACCCGCATAGCAGGCCTGAGCCTTCACAAATTCTTCACGTTCCCAATACAGTTGTCCCAAATGGAGCCACACCACACCCTTTTCGATACCGTTTCTGGTACTCTTATCCACTCCATCCTGATAGGCCCAGATGGCACGGAGGGTGTCTCCGTTCGCCAACCAGATATTTCCGATGGCATAGTACACCTGATCCTGATAGTCTTTGTTCTTGGAGTTCTTCGCCATTCGTTTCAGCTTGGCAATCATCTGTTTCGACTGCCCCTTCGACAGTACCTCCGACTGCTTGATACGTGCATTGAATTCCAGTTCGTAGGGCGGATTCTTCGAATACACTTTCTTGAAGGCCTTGAAGGCTTTCTGGTCTTCGCCCGTCTGATGATACAACTGTCCTAGGAGGAAGTATAGTCGTGCTTTCTCCAGCGACCCTTTCTGTCGTTTGATGGCCTGCTCTACATTGGGGATTGCCTCCTCGTATTGTTGCTGACGAATCTGGCAATCGGCCAAGATAGCTGCCTTGGCGCTGTTGAGCGATGTCGGGAAACTATCTCGCTGGGCACGGTTCAGCAAGTCTTCAGCATCGTAGAACCACTCCATCTCAGCGTAACACTTTGCCTCCAACACCCTTGCTTTCGCCACAATATTCGGCTTGGTCGCATACAGACGTTGGATGTAGGCAAATGTTGAAGCAGCCTCGAAGAACTCACCTTTCTGGAACTGAGCGTTTCCCATTAAGAACCACGCCTTGTAGAGGAAGGGGTTATACTCCTTTTGTGCCAGCCAAAGCTTCCCTTTAACTGTACGTCGTTTCGAAGCGCTCACCTCTGGTTTCTTTGTGATGCTATGCTGTTTGATGGCTTTCTGACTCTTCTCGATGGCACGGTCGAACTGACCACCACCCAACTTCACGGTATTTTTATTGCCCACCATGTAATAGGGTAGCATCTCCATGTAGTTGTCTTTATTCCCATCTCGCTGAGCCAAATAACCTTCCTTGAATGCCTCATTTCCGTTGAAGTAAGTATTGTATTGAGTCTTCAGCGCTTGCATACGACGGCTCAGCCCCGTGTTCTTACTCGTAGAACACGCAGCAATGATCGTCATCAGCAATCCGACACCTATGATGCCTAGCAGTTTCCTCATTTCAATATCCTTCAACTTTTGATTACCAGCATTACATATAACGTAAAACGTTATGTTTTATTTTGTGAACCCCAAAGATTCAGCAAAAAAAACATTCCCTGCAAAGGTACGCTTTTTTCTTCGATTCACCAAATAAATACCGCTCTTTTTTCTCTTTTGAGAAAAACAAACATCTTTACATCGAGACTCTTCTTCGTTTCTATAGTTGTTTAGGCGTTTTTACTTGAGCCGACCGACACAAGATTCATTTGAACTTGCTGACTATATCGTAACCTAAGACGAAAAAAGATTCGCAATTCTTTCTTTATATTCAGATTTTTTCATAACTTTGCACCGTAGTTTCGTTTCAAACAGAAATCTATGTGGTTATTCATCGCAAAATTTATCATAGGGCTCCTATTAGTTATTAAAGGAGCAGATTTCCTGACTGACGGTGCTTCATCGATTGCGAGGAAGTTCAATGTGTCGACCCTCTTGATTGGCTTGACAATTGTGTCGTTTGGCACTTCGCTGCCTGAGCTGGTGGTCAGTTCTGTTTCCGCACTGAAAGGCAGTAGCGACATGGCGATGGGTAACGTAATAGGCAGCAACCTGTTCAACACATTGGCCATTGTGGGAGTGACGGCCTTGTTCTGTCCGATTATCTGCAAGAAGGACTTGCTGATTCGCGACCTACCTGTGAACGTGCTGGTAACTTGTACCTTGTTTATTATGGTGTACTACTGCTGCGGAATTGGTACGCTGACAAGGATGGAGGGCATCACGCTACTCATCATCTTCGCCATCTATCTGGGGTTCACCATCTACACATCACTCAAATCGGCCAAACGGACAGAAGAAAGGACAACAGAGGCACTGATGCCAATGTGGAAAGCCATTCTACTAATTGTGTTGGGCTTGGCTGCACTTGTATTCGGAGGCAACTGGTTTGTGGACGGAGCTGCAGGCATCGCAGCCGGATTAGGAGTCAGCGAATCAGTCATCGCACTCACGATTGTATCAGCAGGCACTTCATTCCCTGAGTTAGCCACATCAGTGGTAGCTGCCAGAAAGGGTGACACCGACATGGCGATGGGTAACGTGGTGGGAAGCAACATCTTCAACATCATGTTCATCCTGGGAGTAGCCTCTGTCATCAATCCAATCACAGCGAAGAACATCGAGATTCTCGACTTCAAGATACTGCTCTTCTCCATCCTGTTGTTGGCAGCGTTTAGCATCATGGGCAAACGCCATCGAATAGGCAGATGGCAAGGTGGTATACTGACCCTCTCAATGATAGCCTATTACGTCTATCTGGTGCTCAGTGCATAAAATATAGTGCTCTAAAAATAGGAAATCGGGCAAGAAACAACGTGAAAATCATGATTTTTCACAAAGAATTACGATTTTTGCATTGTGCATTATGAAATATTTCGTACCTTTGCAGTCGCTTTACGCGAAATTTTATTAATTAACAAACAAATTTATCATTTATGTACTTAGATTCAGCTAAGAAGCAAGAGATCTTTAGTCAGTACGGAAAGTCTAATTCAGATACTGGTTCATGCGAGAGCCAGATAGCTTTATTTTCATACCGTATCGACCGTTTGACCGAGCATGTCAAGGCCAATCACAAAGATTATAGCACAAACAGAGCTCTTGTTAAGCTTGTAGGTCAGCGTCGCAGTTTGCTGAACTATCTCAAGAACAAGGACATTGAGCGCTACCGCGCCATTGTTAAGGCTCTGGGTCTCCGTAAATAATACGTTTGAGGCTGAAAAAGTAAGAGGATATCCACTTGTGGGCATCCTCTTTTCTTTTTACCAGAACTTATTCGCCTCAGCATTGTATTCGAACCCTGCATTGGCCAGCTTATTCAATAGCTCTTGCTTATCAACATCCAAGTCATCACATAGTGCATCAAGCGAATCGTAGTTGTCTCGCAGTTTCATATTGATGAAACTCATCAGCATCATTGGATCTTCAGGTATCATATTCTTTCTCTATTGATTATTATCGTGATGGCTGTAACGAGGATGATGGGTCAGAATCTCCTCGCGCAGATGGGTCGTATCAATATGCATGTATATCTCAGTCGTAGAGATGGATTCGTGACCCAACATCGCCTGAATGGCCCTTAGGTTTGCCCCACCCTCCAGAAGGCTCGTGGCGAAACTGTGACGGAACGTATGAGGACTGACCGTCTTCTTAATGCCGGCCTTCTCAACAAGTTCCTTCACGATATGAAAAACAAGTATGCGTGACAGGCTTTTCTTTCTCAGTTGGCTGAGAAACACATAATCCTCATAGCCTTCTTTCACTGGAATATGACATCTGTCGGCAAAATACAGATTAAGTTCCTTAACTGCCTTGGGCGAGATAGGCACCAATCGCTGTTTTGAGCCTTTACCTGTTACTCTTATAAAGCCTTCGTCCAAGAACAAATCAGACAGTTTCAAGTTACACAACTCACTGACTCGGAGCCCACAACTGAACATCACCTCAATCATTGCCTTGTTACGCTGCCCTTCAGGTTGCGACAAATCAATCGCATTCTCAATCACATCGATTTCCTCAACTGACAGAATATCGGGCAGATGCTGAGGTTTCTGAGGCAACTCCAGCAACTCGGTCGGATCGCCGTCCAACTCGCACGTCATCACTAAAAACTTATAGAAGTTCCGAACTCCCATGAGGATGCGATAAAGAGATGTTGGATGAATACCCACATCGTGCAGGGCTGCAGCAAACTCGTGGAAATCTTCAAGCCCCACTTCCAATGGATGCACCTGTTTTTCTTCGATGAAATGGAAGAATTTTTGCAAATCGCGTTGATAGGCATCAATCGTATTCGGAGAAAAGGACTTCTCGAGTTTTAAGTACTGATAATACCTTCGCAACAAACCATTAATCTCTTTCTGTTCCATTTTCAGTTGTAATTCATATTGCAAAGATATGAAAAATGTTTGACACAACAACCGTTTTTCCTCAAAAACCGACCAAGCGTTACTATTTATATAATAAGGTGTAACAAAAAGTGCCCGAAGCACGAAGCTTCAGGCACTTTTGAAATTGTAGGAACTTGTGTATTACTTCACATATACCTTCTGGCCGCCTACGATGTTAAGACCCTTCTGAAGAGCTTTGATGCGCTGACCAGAGATGTTGTAGATTGCAGATGCCTTGGTGTTGTTTACAACAACATTGTGAATTGCATCATCAATCTTCTCATCAAGATTTCCACCAAGATAGAAGAGCTGGAAGTCGTCGAAGATTACCCAGTCACCTTCAATCTTTGGATCGGTGTTCTTGCGGAAGCCGATGCGGAGGTCTGAACCTGCTGGAATCTCAATCTGTACCTTGTTGCAGTATGCCTCTGGGTTGAGAGCGAAGCGGTAGTATGTTCCAAGCATTGAAGATGGATAGTAGTATACTCCTCCGTCTGTTCCCTTGATACGCTCGTCGAATGGATAGCTGTTTGCCAACTGCCATGCGAACTTTGGAGTACCGTTCTCGTCCTGGAATAAATAGCGGTTATCAGGTCCGTTCTGAACTACTGAGTATACCTTACCTTCATCATCTGTCCATGAAGTGATGATTTCACCTTCATCGTCATACAGATCAGCCTCAGGTACTGAAGTTGTCCAGATGGTATCGTAAGTCTGGATCTCGTTTCCGTACTCATCGTATTCCATGTCGCCTTCAACCAAGTCGTCGCTGTTGTTGCGGTAGTACTTAGTAAATGAAGGAGAAGTGAACTTACCATCGCAAACTGACTTCACGTAAGCAAATTCATCAATGGTGTCGTTGCTAATTGTTACGGTCTGTGCATAAAGCTGAGCGTAGTGACGCTCCCATACGTTTACATCACCGTTTGCATCATCCCAATAGCTTGTCCAGCTCAGGTTCTTGTTATCACGTACGTTACGTGCATCACGATAGAGGGCACGAACACGGATTTCATACTTACCTGCAGGAAGACCCTTGAGAACCTGATACATGTCAAGTGGGTTAGCGTTCCATACCTCAGAGTTGCCACGGGCATACTCGTTGGATGTTCCGGTGTTACCACTCCAACCACTAGATGCACTGTTTTCGAAGTCTGGGTTGTTGATGATAGATGTAACCTCTACTGGGTTGCTTTCTGACGCGCTTCTACCACCTGCAGCGATGATTGTTGCACGGTTAACAAGGAAGTTGATCTCTGTCTCGTAACGCTTGAGGGTTTCTGCATCCCTGTAGTTAGCCTTCAGATCTGCTGACTGAGTTTCCATGATTGACTTGAGGTCTGCCTCGTCAAGAAGTGTTGCCTTGTCATAAGTAGAAAGATAAGACTTGTAAGCATTGTAGACAGTCTTAGCTTCTGCAATCTTCTCATACCTGTCTTCTGCTGCTGTACCAAGAACTGCAATATAGTCTATTGGTTTTTCAAGGATCTTAGCCTGAGTTGGGCCATCGAAATAGTTCTCGTCATTAGGATCGGTATACTTAGCATACAATGCATCATAGTCTGCTGCTACAGTGTAACCTGCCATCGCATTAGCTGCCTTCTGGATATAATCCTTTGCCGCTGTAATCTTGCCGAATGCTTCCTCGTATGCCTCGTCAGTTGAAACTGGGAATACGATGCTGTTCAACAAACCAACAACATACAATGTATCACCTGCGAAAGTATTGTCGCCATACTTTTCAATCAAGGTGCTCTCCATCATCTTGCGCACTTCTGCAATGTCTTCATTAACCATACCAGAGTAATTAGGAGATGTACCATAGAAGAAGAGACGGAAACCAGTGAAGTTACCAGCGAAACTAGTCTGACCACCAATGAGAAGTTCACCATCTGATACCTTAATTATACCAGTCTTATGCTCTGTCCAAGCATCTGGATTCCATTCGTTCCATCCATACTCAGAATAGCGATATGAATCGGTGTGACCTACAGGAGATTTAACGATAACAGAATCACTATTCATCGCAAATATATTGTGATATTCTGGCAAGTTGCTTTCTGTGAATGTCTGGTTAGCGTTAGCACGGGCAAGAGCCTTCAAGCTATAGTAACCATTTGGCAGACCGATTACACGCTGCTGAATCTCAATTGAACCACCATTAATAGAATTGTAGCTACCGTCAGATGCACCAATCAGGTGTCCCTGATAGTAAAGACCAAGACCTGGTGACCAACCAGAATAGTTCATCACATAGAACCACTGGTTTGTTGACTCATCGTCAAGAGTGATTGTTACGTCAGAAGCAATATCTGTACGACCGCTAAGCTTTGCTGCGTAAGTGTCTGGACTCATACCTTCAGTCCAAGTTTCTTCTGTCAATTGCCATGCGCCATCAATGTATGAAGGATTGTATTCAGGATTTACGAACCATGGATACTTCACGAGCGGAGTGAAGTCCCAAGCACCGTTCTCGTCTGGATCGTTTGTCTTCAAATAGTCGCCGCGAGCAGTTGCCAGTTCAGCAAACATGTCTGCATAAGCGTTGATGTTATTGTCAATCACCTCAGGATCGTCAGTGGTAGCTTTGGCTGAGATTGCATCAACAGTTGACTGCAAAGCAGGCTTACCTGGATAATCTGTTGTTTCAATCATGTCATCAGACATCGCGAGGAGGTCTGCCAAACGCTTAGCAAGCAGAAGGGCATTTGCTGCCTGGTCATAAAGGTTGTCCAATGCTTCTACAGCTGCTGATACCTCTGCGAGAGAGCCTTCATCAACATCGCTGAGTGTCATCATCTGGTCGGAGATGATAGAAGCCAATGCCGCATAACCTTGGTCAGTAATCTGATTGCTGATTTCTTCGATCATTTCTTCAGCTTCAACCTTATCTTCAAGAGCAAGAACCAACTTAGCCTCATCATTTGCCTCGCCATTGTAGATAATACGGAAATTACTGAAAATCAACCAGTCCTGAGCGATGTTTGCAGACTTGCGCATACCAAGACGTACATATCCGCCTTTTTCCAATACCACGTTCACATCATGAACAAAGTAACCATTTGCGAAATATACACCAGCACCTTGCGTACTTGCAGGACAATAGTAAGTAGTTGACTCACCGGGATTCGGATAATTTTTACGTGTAAAACTAGCGTCATTCATCCATGATGAGCCAGCATCAGAGAGCAATTGACCTTCAGTATTACCTGAAGTTGCCACTGAACGGATGTAAGTCTTAAATTCGTCCAAATACGGAGACTCAGGGTCTTCAGAAGTTAATGCACGAACATAGAACCATGCATTTTTCTTAATAGTACCATTAATATGATTATTAAAGGTATTGTCAACGGTACCTTCACGATAAGTTGCCTGTACCTTGAATGTGTAGAAACCTGCTGGCACCCATAATACCTGATAGAAGTCTTTCAGTTCGGTAATCTTAGCACCGTCAACATAGAAACCATACACACCCTTGACTACTTCATCATCAACGGTACGATACTCTGTTGGCATGTCACCCTTCCAATAAGGGCCTAAATCTGTAGGAATCTGGTCACCATTGTTCAGGTTAGTGTTTGTTTGAAGTCCTCCTGAATAGGTACCGTCATAGTCTCCCCACTCAAGCAATGTAGTGACATCATCACCTGCTTGCCATTCTGAGGTGTCTACATTCTGTGCATTCATCGCTACTGTAGCGAACAATGCAAAAGCAAACGTAAATAATTTTCTCATAACGAATAGGTTTGAATTGTTTGTAAAAAAATTTGACTAATATTTAGTAACTCTGTTTGTTTGATATAAAATCCAATAATTAGGTATAAGCGATTGTATTATTCGGCTGCAAAGTTACTACATTATATAATATCCTCCTATCAAATTTGATAATAAGATTATCATTTTTGAGAAATAGATAGGGAAAACGGCCATAAATAGGGTCTCGCTGTACCCAAAGGAGCTTCAAGCCCCCCACTTTTACGGGTTTTACTAATGGAAGAAAATGCTTGTATGAAAAACAATCGTAGCGTCATGTTGCTTTCTATCGGGCTTCTTCTTTCTCATGTCACGAGACACTATGGCATTTCTGCATATATTTGAAATACGGGTTAGGAATTTGGCAAAACAGTGATTCTAAAACAAAAGCTAAAAACATTTGAAAGGCAACCCATACGTTTTTATTGATTTTCTACTTTTTTCACCTCTTTTAACCGATATTTCTATAGAAAATAATGGCTGGTTCACGTTTTTACACTAACTTTGCACTCCGATTCAGAAAACCGATTAGATGACAGCTGATAAACAGCGCTTATATCGTACAAAATAACTCATGGCCAAACGCACTTTTTTCATTGTGTTACTTGTAGTTCTCGTGTTGACAGGATGCTATTTCCTGCCACCTTTTTCTATTATGGGCTATGAGTTCCGTCAGGTGAATCTTGTGTCGGATGTGATCGCTGACACAGTCAGCATTCCTGTATCAAAGCCTGTCAAAAAGGACACCGTACCTACATACACCTATTATCAAGATAGTGTCCCCTCTGGGATGATTCCGATTGAGGATTTTCGCGATTCCTTAGGGATTCATCGGGAAATGGATCATTTTTACGAAGCACTCCGTCAATCGAAACAAAGAGTGGTTCGCATCGCCTATTTTGGCGATTCGTTTATTGAAGGTGACATTCTCACTGCCCATATTCGCGAACTGCTCCAGTCACGATTCGGAGGATGTGGAGTAGGCTTTATTGATATCAAATCCCAAATAGCAGGGTTCAGGACAACTGTCACAGAGTTTAGCTCAGGATGGACCGAATACAATGCAGTCAATCAAGGAGCCCATGGTTTCAACAGCCGCTTACAGGGAATCAACAGCAGGTATTATATCCCAAGCAGTATGGCTTATATTGATGTAAAATGTCAAAACAGAGTCTTCCCTGGGCATCTTGACACCGTACAGATAGCAACTGTTTATTTCACACCTGAAGTAGGATTGGAGATGAACTGCTCAGTCAACCAGCAGCCACAGGAGCCATTCTATAGCTATTCAGCCATCACAGATAGTATTGACAGCATCGGTCCTCGCATTGAAGCCCAATCAGTACGTGACAGCATCAGCAGGATTAGAGTTACCGTCAACGGCAAAGGCCGTTTCTACGGTATTGCACTCGAAGGCGAACAAGGAATCGTTCTGGATAATTTCTCTATGCGTGGAAGTAGCGGTTGGCAACTTGGTATGATTCCTGAAGAGACACTTTTGAAATTTGCACATATTCGCCATTATGATTTGATCATTCTGCACTATGGATTGAATGTGGCATCACCCTCCACACACAATTACACCTCATATTGTAATCATTTCAAAACTGCGATTGAAAACTTCAAAAGAGCTTTCCCTGACACCAGTCTGCTGCTATTCAGCATTAGTAACAGAGATAAAAGAGGACCAGACGGACAATTCAAGACGATGGATGGAGTTGAGGAACTTGTTGAAGCTCAACGTAACATGGCCAAGGAAACTGATATTGCATTCTGGAATCTTCAGCAAGGAATGGGTGGTTCAGGTAGTATGGAGCGCTTACAAAAGGAAGGATGTGCAAACAAGGACTATACCCATATCAATTTTAAGGGAGGGGAAGTGATCGGTAAGATATTCTACGACGTACTGATGAATGGAAAGATGAATTATAACCGGCGTGTAAAGCAGAATCCTCACCAATACAAAACCCAGAAACCAAAACAAGCTGCCAAATCGCTGCATCATCTGGACTCAGTTCACAAAAACAAGAATGAGCATGAACCGCATATTTGATATTGATTATAATAAGGTGTTGGAACAATTCACGTACAACCCCTCACAACCCATGTTATTCAACAGCGGGGTCTTTTTGTGGTTGTTCCTCGTGTTCACCTTCTTTTATATGCTGCTCAGTAGAAGAGATACACTGCGACTGCTTTTCGTCACATTGTTCTCCTATTACTTCTACTACAAATCAAGCGGAATATACTTCTTCTTGTTAGCCGTTGTAACGATAAGCGATTATCTCATTGCGAAAGCCATTTATAAAGTTCAGAGAAATAACGATGAAAAGGGACATTTTCGGAACGCAAAGAGCAAATGGCTGCTGACGCTCAGCCTGATTATCGACTTAGGTTTGCTGGGCTATTTCAAATACACGAATTTCTTTGGCAGCTTGATTGCGGATATCACAGGCGGCAGTTTTGAATTGTTGGATATCTTCTTGCCTGTAGGTATCAGTTTCTTCACTTTTCAATCGCTCAGTTATATCATAGATGTCTATCGTGGCACCCTGAGACCGCTAAACCGCATCTTGGACTATGCCTTTTACGTCAGCTTCTTCCCACAGTTGGTGGCTGGCCCTATTGTTCGGGCACATGACTTCATCCCCCAAATCCGCAAACCGATTGAAATCACGAAGGAAATGTTTGGCACAGGGGTCTTTTTCATCGTTGGCGGTCTGTTCAAGAAAGCTGTTATTAGCGATTACATCAGCATAAACTTTGTAGAACGCGTATTCGACCAACCCTCTCTCTATAGCGGATTTGAAAACCTAATGGGAGTCTATGGCTACGCCCTGCAAATCTATTGTGACTTTTCCGGTTATAGCGATATGGCAATTGGTATTGCTCTGTTGCTGGGGTTCAAATTCCCCATTAACTTCAATGCCCCATATAAGTCCAGCAGCATTACTGAGTTTTGGCGCAGATGGCATATCAGCCTGTCTTCATGGCTGAAAGACTACCTCTACATCTCGATGGGAGGAAATCAGAAAGGGAAGTTCCGTCAATACCTCAATTTGCTCATTACGATGTTGCTTGGAGGTCTCTGGCACGGAACATCACTTAACTTTGTCGTATGGGGAGGACTTCATGGCATTCTGCTTGCGCTTGACAAAATATGGAAGCAAGTATGTCCAAAACTATCACCCGTTCGTTCCAAACACGACACGGTGAAACCGAACAAATTTGTTTCGATTATCGGTGGAATCGTCACTTTTCATATCGTTTGCCTGGCATGGGTGTTCTTCCGCTGCGGTTCCTTCGATACTGCATTTTCTATGATTTTGCAAATATTTAATCATTTCCAGCCTCAAGTGATGTTACAATGGCTTACAGGGTATTGGGCTGTAGCTGCATTTATCCTCATCGGGTACTTACTGCATTTTATGCCTCAAGGCTTGTCGGCCTTTACCAAGCAAATGGTTATCAAAATGCCGTTTGTTTTGCAAGTATTGCTCATTGTAATCGTCATATATATCGTCATTCAGATAAAATCGAGTGATGTTTTACCTTTTATTTATTTCCAATTCTAGCCTAATTGGAAAAATATTGTTATATTTGCAGTCGAATTATAAACATACCTAATATGAATCGTAATTTTACTACCAGCCTTCTAGGCATTATGTTGTTTGCCCTGTTACCATTGGTAACGATTTCGGCAGATGAACCCGTCTTTTCATCTAGTGTTTATTATCGTATCTTTACTAAAAATGGAGGAACACGTTGTGTTGATATTGTAGGCGAGAAATCATACGAAGGTGAAAAATTATGCGTTTGGTCGAACATTACAAATCGCACTACAGAGGATTGGATTGTCAAGAAAGTCGGCAATTATTATCAGTTCCTTTCACGTAATGGTGGTTGGGCCATTAATGATCCAACAACTGTACTTACGACTTATGAGACTCAACTCAATCTGGCTAAAGTGGATACGAATTCCAAAAGCCAGTTGTGGGAGATAGTGCCTCAAGATGGAGGATACTACAACATCATTAATGTTTACACCCAGCATACCATGAATCTGAGTGGAGGAAAGAATGCAGATGGTACAGCCCTAATCAGTTATAAGTCAGATGCCTCAAACGCTACAAGCCAAAATCGTCAATGGAAATTTGTAGTTGGTGATTCTATCAATGGTAATGTTGCCGATTCCGTACAGGTCGATACCACCAAGAATGATACCATTATCCGACGCCTGTCAAACTTACCACATATCTATATTAACACCAAGAACGGTGCATCCATCACCAGTAAGAAGACCTGGATCAACGCCACCTTATTATATATAGATGAGAACGATGTCGTCACAAACTACGATGCCCTTCAGATTCGTGGTCGAGGCAACTCTACCTGGAACCGTAATCCTTCAAAGAAGCCTTACCGTATTAAATTCGCTCAGGCTGTTGAGTTCTTAGGACCTGAATATGCAAATGCCCGCAACTGGACATTGATGGCAAATACGTATGACAAGACATTGATGCGCAACGGACTGACAAGCGAACTGAGTGAGTTCTGCGGCATGGAATTCAATGTAGCTCATAAGTATGTCGATGTTACATTGAATGGTGAATATATTGGAACCTATCATATCAGCGACCACCCGGAAGTGGGCGAGAAACGCGTAGAAGTTCCATTAGGAACCACAGGAACAGATGTCAGCTATTTCTTGGAATGCGACGGATATGCAGAGCACAATTATTTCAACACCTCTACGAAGAGCGTGCCTATCCGCATCCACTATCCGATGTCCTTAACTTCTGCCCAGAAGACCTATGCAACCAATCTGGTCAATAAGTTCGAGTCAACACTCTTCAGCAGCAACTTCGCTGACGCAGAGAAAGGCTATCGTGCCCTTATCGATAGTGTTTCATTGGCCAACTGGTATTGTACAATAGAAATCTGCGGTAACCTTGACTGTTTCTGGAGCCTCTATTTCTATCGCAAGGCAGGTGATCCAAAACTGTATATCGGACCATGTTGGGACTATGATATCGCCTATGCCAACGACTCTCGTCGTGGAGACACTTCGCAACAGTTGATGTGCGATGTCGCATTCGAGTTAGACAGAGCCGGTTCATGGATTAACCGCATGTGGGAAGATCCTTGGTTCCAGCAGCTCATCAACCGCAGGTATAACGAGATCTACAATGCAGGACTCAAAGACTACTTGTTGGCAAAAGTTGATAGCCTTGAAACGCTGTTGAACGAATCACAGGCCCTCAACTTCAAGAAATACGGCATACGTACAGCAGAGTATAATGAGCGCCTGTTCCACAACACGTATGGAGAATATGTGAACGACCTTCGCAGCTTCATCAACACGCATTGCGATTATCTCAAGACCGCTTTCAAGAAGAAAATGGCCAGCGGCCCTACCCCTCCATTCGTATCCGACCAGAACTACTACTATCATATCATCAGTTCGAAGGCCAACATCGCTGTTGATGTAACGAATCAGAGTATCACAGAAGGCGCACTCATCAGCATGTACACGAATTCGACCTCACGCACCTCTCAGAATTGGCTTTTCGTACCCGTTGGAGAAACATTCCAAGTACTGACGGCAGATGCTCAGTATGCACTCAACGACCCATCACCAGATGGTACAGCTGCCAACTCAACCTCATCTGTACAACTCAACCTGGCAAAAGTTGATAATACCAACACACGCCAGCTTTGGACGATTGTGCCACAAGGAACTGCAGGGTACTACAACCTCATCAACAAGAAATCGGGACGTACCATGAATCTCAATGGTGGTGGTACTTCAAACGGCACGACGGTCATCAGTTATTCTACTGATACAGAGAAGAACAAAACGGGTCAGAACCGCCTCTGGGCAATCGAGAAGACGAATGTCGCTGTACCAAAAACCGTCGAAGACATCAATGGTGACGGAACGGTTGACACGCAGGACATCCTGTCAATCTATGACTTCATCATTAACAGCAAGACAGTTGATGCAACTACGAAAGAAGATGTGAATAAAGATGGTCTCGTAGATACTCAGGATGTACTCAGTGTGTACGACTACATCATCAGGCATTGAGATGAAACGAACCAGAACAAAGAAGAGCGGCAAACGTCGCTCTTCTTCTGTTATTAACCTTTGGCTGCATAGACCTCTTCGATGGTCATTGGTTTCTTCTTATGTCCTAAAACACGGGCTCCATCTTCTGTGATAAGGTAATCAAGCTCGTTACGCAAGCCCGTAAAGTTCTTCCATGCCTCTAGTTTATCATAGCAGATGAAGTCTGTGAACTGCTTCTCTGCTTTCCACTTATCGATGAGTTCAGGAATGAAATAGATTCCAGGTTCAACCGTGAATACGAATCCTGGTTCCAAAGGACGTGCCAATCGGAGCGACTTGAATCCAAACTGGGTACTCTTGGCCACACCCTCAGGATAACCTACATACTGCTCTCCCAGGTTCTCCATATCGTGTACATCAAGTCCCATCATGTGACCCAATCCACAAGGGAAGAAGATGGCGTATGCGCCACTGTAAGCAGCCTCTTTCGGGTCGCCTTTCATCAGTCCTATCTCCTTCATTCCTTCGCAGAGAACAGTTGCTGCATTCAGGTGAGCTTGCTTGAATGGTACACCTGGAGCCAGTGTGTCCACTGCTGCCTGGAAGGTTTTCAAATGCAGGTTATAGATCATTGCCTGCTGCTCTGTAAATTGATCGCTGACAGGCATCGATGACGACAGGTCACCAGCATAGTGCAGTGGGTCTTCTGCTCCTGCATCGAGCAAGAAGATATCGCCCTCCTGAAGGGTATTCATAAAGGCATGCTGATGGAGGGTCTGCCCCTTTGTCGTAGCGATTGTAGGGAACGACCGGAAGCAGTCTTGCGACATCACAGCATATTCTACAGCTGCTGCTATCTGCGCTTCTGTAACACCTGGACGGGCAGCCTTATAAGCAGCAAGATGCATGTCCACACTTACGTCTATTGCGGCCTCAATATGTTCTATCTCCTCCGGGGTCTTATGGTTACGCATGTCCACGATGGCCTTAATCAAGGTCACAGAAGCCTTTGCTGCCTGCTCTGCAGGATTGATGCCGAGCAGTTCCTGCAACCATACCTGATGCTCTCCACGATAGGGTGGAAGGAAATGAACCTGCTGGCCTTTCTGCTGTGCATTCTTCACATAAGTAGTAAGGTCTGCGAGCGGACGCGTTTCTGTGATACCGACTACTGCACTCTTTTCTTTGATGGTAGGTTGATAACCCATCCACACAATGTCGTCGATAGTAAGTTCGTTTCCAAAGATGATTTCCTTGTCGTTGTCGATATCGATGACTGCTGCCAGACCTGCATAATCACCTCCGAAATAATAGAGGAACGAACTGTCCTGACGGAATCGATAGGCATTGTCGGCATAGTTCATGCCCGACTCGCCATTACCAAGGAACAGCAACAAGCCGTTTCCGACTTTTTTCTTCAGTTCAGCACGACGCTGAACGTATGTTTCTTTACTGAATGGTTTCATGAAAGATTGAAAAATTGAAGTTATTTGATTTGATATAGGTTTTCTTTCTTATGTTTGCCTATTTGAGCATTGGTCTCTGGGAAATACTTGGCGATGAGCGCATACAACCCTGGATCATACAGCTTAAGCTCCTCTCGAGTATTCACCGGATTATGCTTGGTATCGGATTCAGGGGTCTCTGCGTTCACGTTAAACCAGTCCTGCACACCTTCTGCCCAGTATTCTGCGTATTCTGAGCCAGCATACGTATTATCCCATTTACCTTCAGCTCTGGCTTTCGCCAACAGGTCTTTCAACTGGTCGTTGATGGTCGGGTCAACCTGCACGATGCCGATCAGATGGATGGAATGCGAGAATTCATGTATCAAGATGTCTTCTGCATGATACTTGTCCCAAGGATATGCCATCACATTCTCTTCGGCACAGGAAGTGATCGGTTCATGTATCGTACCGCCAAGACCGCGTGCTCGCAGGTTCCAGTTCAAACTCCTGTCGCGCACCATCCCGCTGTGTTCCGGTACTTGTATCGTTACTTCCTTTTTACCCATCACAACGACACGGGTATCTACGCGTGTCATCGCATCGAGTACGGCCTGAGGCAACATGCTCGTCATGCAGTAGATGGTTTTATGGGCTTGAACGAGACATTCATCCGGTACTTGATCAGACGACAGGATATGGATGCCATTAGCGTCAACATGTTTCTTGTAGAACGACCTGTCGAGACGGAGACGGTTGGCCAATTCCTCTGTCACCTCTTCCACCTTGCATGCCGGTACGTCGATATTGAGTTTTTTCTCCTTATGCATCTTTGCCCATGCGCTCTTACTGTCTTTTTTGTACAGATTCACCTTGGGGTGGCGACTTGGATACCAGCCGTCGTATGTCAAGAATTCTGCGATGAAATCGTACAAATCTCGGTCATACCGCTTCAAATCCTCATGGGTGTTCACCCAATTGTGTTCGCCGTTGGGAAGCGGCGACTCAGCATTCACATCAAACCAATCCTGCACTCCTTCTGCCCAATAATCCAAAGGACTGTTTGCGGCAGTTGTGTTCTTCCACTTACCTGCTGCTATCGCTCTGTAATAGATGGCATTCAGCTTGTTCTCCGCTGTAGGATTGGTACGTTTGATACCCATCGAGAACACGGTTCGTGCGAACGAGTTCACCAAGATATCCTCAGCATAGTTAGGGTCAATCTGATAAGCCAACACATTCTCCTCAGCACAAAGCATGACAGGCAATTCATTCGTACCTCCCCAACCTCGTTTGTGAATATCCCACCAAGGTTCCATTCCCGGATAGCCCTTGAATTCAGGTAGCTGGGTAATACCTTCGTAGCGTCCCATCGCTATCACTTTCAAGTCCTGGTCGGTCATTGCATTGATGGCTTCTTGATACACATGACTGGCCAGATAGTTCAGTTGCTCACCTGCTCTTACCAAGCAGCTGTCGGGCGCTTTGTCTGATGCTAGGATATGTATCTTGCCTGCGTATGCTTGCTTTTTGTAGTAATTTTCTGCGGTTTCATCACTCCTGAAGCGGTTTCGCTGAGCGCTGGCAGAGATAAAAAGGCACAATAAGATGGGTAATAAGTATGGTCTCATGGTTGGCTTAGTTAGGATGATAAATGGAAGCCACTCCCTCCGTCCTCCCCCTAAAGGGGGAGTAGAGGGGGTCTTTGATTTACTTCATATAGGTATAACGATAGTCGGTAGGTGACACAAGGGTTTCCTTGATTACACGTGGGAGGACCCAACGGATGAGGTTGAATTCACCACCAGCCTTGTCGTTCGTTCCTGATGCACGGCTTCCGCCAAACGGCTGCATACCTACTACAGCACCAGTAGGACGATCATTCACATAGAAGTTACCTGCTGTATAGCACAGAGCGTCAGCAATCTTCTCAACAGCCATACGATCCTGACCGAATACAGAACCAGTCAATCCGTATGGAGAAGTTGTGTCGCACAGTTTCACTGCCTCATCCACTTTATCATCATCGTATGGATATACGGTCAGTACAGGGCCGAATATCTCCTCTTCCATCGATTTGAAATGAGGATCGGTGGTTTCGATAACGGTCGGCTCAACAAAGTAACCAACACTCTTGTCGTAACCGCCACCCATCACAATCTTTGCATCTTTCGATGCCTTAGCGTATTCGATGTATGATGCGATATTGTCGAACGAAGTCTCGTCAATCACTGCATTGATAAAGTTGTTGCTGTCACATACGTCACCCATCTTGATTTCCTTTGCCCATACCTTCATCTTGTCAAGTACAGGTCCCCAAAGGCTCTTAGGTATGTACATACGGCTGGCAGCCGAACACTTCTGTCCCTGATACTCGTATGCACCTGTGAAGGCAGCATGAGCCACTGCGTCGATGTTGGCAGAAGGATGTACGAAGATATAGTCCTTTCCACCTGTCTCGCCCACCAGACGAGGATAGCTTACGTAGTTGGCGATGTTTTCGCCCACTGAGCGCCACAATGTCTGGAATGTAGCGGTCGAACCTGTGAAGTGAATACCTGCAAGGTCTTTGCTGGCACAGCATATCTTACCGATTTCAGAACCCTTGCTTGGTACGAAGTTCACGACTCCGTCAGGCACACCTGCCTCCTTGAACATCTGCATCAGGTAGTAGTTCGAGAGGATGGCTGTTGATGATGGTTTCCAAATCGTGGTGTTACCCAACAGCACTGGAGTCATGTTGAGGTTACATGCGATAGAAGTGAAGTTGAAAGGTGTCACAGCCAGCACGAATCCCTCAAGCGGACGATATTCCGTGTTGTTGATATTGCCTGCTCCGTCTTTTGGCTGTATGCTGTAAAGCTTCGAAGCATAGTGAACATTATAGCGGAAGAAGTCGATGGTTTCGCAAGCCGAGTCGATTTCTGCCTGATAGATGTTCTTGCTCTGACCCAACATTGTGGCTGCATTCATGATGGGACGATACTTGGTTGCCAGCAGCTCCGCACATTTCATCACGATGGCAGCACGGGTGGTCCAGTCTGTGTTGGCCCACTGCTTGTGCGCCTCCATAGCGGCATCAATGGCCATCTTAATCTCCTTCTCACCTGCCTTGTGATAACGAGCCAGAACATGCTTGTGGTCATGTGGGCACACGATTTCAGCGGTGTTGCCAGTACGGATTTCCTTACCACCTATGATGATAGGAATGTCAAGAACAGTCTCACTCTGACGTTTCAACTCTGCATCGAGCGCAATACGCTCGGGGCTACCTTTCAGGTAACTCTTAACCGGTTCATTAGCCGGACAAGGGAATGTTACGATAGAATTCTTCATAAAGTTATATAGTTAAAAAATTGTTACCTAGTTCTTTTGGTATGCAAAAGTAGTGAAAACCATTTGAAGTACAAAATAATTATGCATTTTTTTTACTGAACGGCAACATTTTGTCGATATTGTCAGGAGAACTGCAAAAAAAGGCTCAAACTGTTAGAAAGATTTGCTCTTTTCAGATAATTATCCTAAATTTGCAGCAGAAACACAAATAAAGAATATAATTATGGAAACCAACAGAAACAAAAACCAAGAAAACGGCATCTTCACCAAGAGCCTTTTCTGCCTGACGTTAGCGTCATTCTTCGTCCTTACCTTACTATTCAGTTGCACTTTCAGCTCCACCTCCCGAACATCCTCAGAAGAGACCGATAGCGCTGCGGTAGAGCCAGTTGCGCAGCCAGCAGAAGACCTCGAAGCCCCCAAGGCATTCGTCGAGAATTTCTATAAAGAATGGAGAGACGCCATTCTCGAATACGACTACGTGAAACAAAACGTAACAGACAACATGCTGCAGCAGCTGAAAGATGAATACGATTACGACTGCGAAGGCGAGTGCCTGGCCACTTGGATCTTCTGTTACAAAGGCGGAGGCGATGTAAGTGACCTCATTTCACGCCAGTTCACAGCTCAGGATGCCACCCACGTCCTGGTCGAAAACAAATATGATGGTTACGAATACGATATCGTCCTCACCCTCGTCAAAGATGGCGACACATATAAGATAGACAATCTCAAACAAGAACGGGAAGCCTATACCAACTAAACGGCCCTTTTCTCTCAGTCAATTCCACGACTAATAATTTATAGTCCCAACGTGGGAACGTTTCAGTCCCAACGTGGGACTATTTAGTCCCAGTGTGGGACTACTATTGAAGAGCCCCAAGGAAAAATGCGATTAAGCGAGTGTAGTCAAAATGATGCCTTTTCCTGAAATTACTTGTCAGTTTTCACCTGGTTAAACTGAATTACTTGACATTCTTATGAATTACATACTGAATTACTTGACATTTATTATAGGGACAAACTCTTCGCCTGTTTTTTCTATTTCGCTGCAAAGAT
>JAFZYE010000073.1 GCA_017616445.1 Bacteroidaceae bacterium | reverse complement strand
GCTGGTGTCTAAACCTTCAACTATCTCATCGATGGGTTTACGGCTCTTGGCTTTCGGTTGGTCGGCTGCATAGCCAATGGGAATCAACACGGCTACTTCCTCAGGGTCTTCTATGTGAAAGATTTGATGGCAGCGTTCGACATCAAAGTTACATACCCAGCAGGTACCCAGCCCTTGTTCGGCAGCAGCCAGACATAGGTGTTCGACCGCAATGGCGATGTCTATGTCCCCATGGTGTTTGCCGTCTGATCGTATCCATTCCTCGTTGTGCAGGATGGAGGCCATGATGACGGTAGGGGCTGTTGCGAACCACTCGCGGTTGTAGCACTGGCATAGTTTCTGCCTGTCGGCCTCGCTGCTGATTACACGGAAGCGCCATGGCTGACGGTTCACGGCTGAAGGTGCCATGCGGACGCATTCGAGCACATAGTTCAACTTCTCTTCTTCGACAGCCTTATCCTGATAGTTGCGGCAGCTGTAACGGTTCTTCGTAAGTTCTAGAAAATCCATATATATATTACATTTTACATTTTACATTTTACATTTTACATCTTACCCTTATATACTTTCCATTCCCATATACCTTTCACACCTTCGGTGATGGTGACACGCAGGTAGCGATAGCGTTTGCTGAGTGTGTCGACTTGTGGTGAACACTTCTTCAGCCCATGTGCTGCAATACGTTCCCATTTGGTTCCGTCGCGTGAGCCTTCGAGTAGGTAGGCGTGACCAGCGGTAGGGCGAACAAAGGCAATCTCGCTACGTCCGATCTTCACGACCTTGCCCATGTCAATCATCATCGTGGCATTATTGTCTGACTCTGCGGCCATCCATCTTGAACCGTTCTGGTCGTCGATGGCAAACTCAGGAACAAAAGTCTCGGTACGCTGGCAGCGTTCGTCTTTGTTGTGACGTATCTTCAGGTCGGGAGCTTCCGACGAAGCCGTAGCGGCTACGACTTTCAGCTGTCCGGGCTTGGCGTTCTTATGCAGGTAGCCCACACCGTTCATATCGACCTTCACTTGTCGGATGGTTCCATCGTTGTTGAACTCAAGACGGTTGACATAGGTCTGACGGTTCGTGCTTCTGCGACCGAACTCAAGGAATGCCAGGTAGTAGTCGTCCGTTCCGCTTACGTTGAACACACATCCATGACCAGGTCCGAATACACCTGTCTCGATATCCGTAGTGCAGACGAGGTCGTGCTCAGGAGTGGTCCAAGGCCCTAATGGTGATACACGACTCATTTGGTAGTAATACTCATAGTTTTCATCACCTCCGATGGTGTAGAGGTAGTAGTAGATGCCTTTACGCTTGAAGAAGATAGGTCCTTCGGAATACTCTGTACGGCGAGTGCGTATGTTTTGATACATGGTGTCGATGGTGGCCATGTCGGGTTTCAGACGTGCTACATTACGACTGCCCCAGAATGCATAGGGCGTACCGTCGTCATCAATGAAGATCTCCGTATCGATGGCATGCACGTTGTCGCGCTCCCACAGGCGATTCTCCGTTGTGAAGGAGTCGCCCTTAATCAGTCGGAATGGTCCGTCAGGACTATCGGCAACTGCTGGATACATATAGCCGTTAACGGTAGGGTATATGTACCACTTGCCGCGAAAGGCAACTGCTTTGCTGGGTGCCCAGTATTTCTCGTTGTAAGCCTGGGGGAAGTAAGTGTTGTCGAACGACCAGTTGACGAAGTCTTTCGATTTCCATACCACTGGTGGCCCAGAGGTGTCGAGTCCTCGTCCGTATCCGTCGGTCGTGGCGTAACAGTAGAACGTACCGTCAACCTCGATGATGCTTGCATCGGCAATCATGTCGGGCACCAATGCTTTCCCGAAGAGGTTTTGCTGGGCATATCCGCACAGGGCAACCATGCAGGCCATCAAGCCGATAATCATTCGTTTTCTCATGCAATTCCTATTTGATTGGTATTAAGATGTTGCAAAGATAGAAAATAATTTATAATAAACAATGTATAAAACAAAATAAATTACATTATTTATTTGGTGGAATGTTTTTTTTTCTCTAATTTTGTAGCCGAATAAACTAAATACCAGGAAAATGGTACCCACTAAGGGGTATTTGTATATGTATGAAAAGATTTTTAATCTCTCTGGCTGCTGTTTCGGCAGCAGTCATGTGGGTGGCGGATCTCCATGCCGGGCCCACGGACACAATTAATGGAGGACATTTGAACGAAATCGTAGTCACGGGAGCACGCAGCTTGACTGATGTGAGACATCTCCCGATGACGGTAACGGTGGTAGGGCGCGAAACGCTGACGGCACATCATCAGCAGAACGTGTTACCTACTGTGATGCAACAGGTTCCGGGACTTTTTCTGACGAGCCGATCTGTGATGGGCTATGGTGTCAGTGGTGGTGCTGCAGGTGGTATCAACCTGCGTGGCATCAGTGGTGGTGCTGGACAGTTGCTGCTATTGATTGACGGTCACCCGCAGTATCAGGGCATTTACGGCCATCCTATCAGCGACAGCTATCAAACCTTGATGGCCGACCGTGTTGAGGTGTTGCGAGGTCCTGCTTCTGTCATCTACGGCTCGAACGCGATGGGTGGCGTAATGAACATTGTGACCCGCTCGATGAAGGACGATGGGGTGCGTACCTCAATCGACCTAGGAGCCGGCAGTTATGGAACCGTCCAGGCTGAAGCCAGCAACGAGCTGCGAAGCGGTAAGTTCCACAGCACCGTATCGGTACAGTATGGTCGCTCCGACAATCATCGTCCTCGTATGGGCTTTGAGCAGTTTGGCGGTTATGCGAAGACCGGATACGACTTCAGCGAACACTGGAATGCTTATGTGGATGCCGACATCACTCACTTTAATGCATCCTATCCGGGTAGTGTGAGCAGTCCGCTTTACGATGCTGACCAATGGATTACACGTGGAATGGTGTCAGCTGCACTCGAGAACCACTTCGACGGAACCAACGGAGCTGTGAGTGTCTATACCAACTTCGGACGTCATAAGATTGATGACGGAACGGCTGACCCTACACAACCAACTCAGCGCTATTTCCGCTCGAAAGATGCGCTCACGGGCATATCCATCTATCAGAGTGCACAGTTGTTCGAGGGTAACCGCATCACGTTAGGGCTCGACTATCAGCACATCTACGGAAATGCCTACTACACCTCGAAGCAGACAGGTGCTATTCTCGACACACCCAACAAGCAGAGCGGAAAAAGCTACAGGAATGAGATTGCGGGCTATGTGGACTTCCGTCAGGACCTGCTCTCATGGCTCACCATCGATGCCGGTGTGCGTGTAGACCATCACAGTGTCACTGGTACAGAGTGGATACCACAGGCAGGTATCGTGGTTCGTCCAATCCAGACAGGTGAGATTAAGGCGATGGCCAGCAAAGGATTCCGCAATCCTACGATGCGTGAGATGTACCTCTACCCTCCATCAAATACCGAGCTGGAACCAGAGCGTTTGTGGAACTATGAACTCTCATGGCGTCATCGTATGGACGACGGGTTCACCTATGGTGTGAATGTCTACTACATCAAGGGCGACAACATGATACAAACCGTCAACCGTAAGAACGTGAATACAGGTGAGATAGAGAACTGGGGCATTGAGGCCGAGGCCAAGTACCCGATTGGAACTAATTTCAACATTACGGCCAACACGTCTTATCTGCACATGAAGAACAAGGTGGTCGCTGCCCCAGAGTCGTCCAGCTATGTGGGAGTTGATTACCGTCAGAACAAGTGGTTCGCCTCACTGGGACTCCAGCATATTGCAAATCTCTATACTGAGGTAGGTGCTAACGAAACCACAGAGAAGTTCTGGCTTCTAAATGCATGTGTCAGCTATGCTGCTACTAAGAATATCAACCTCTGGTTGCGTGGTGAGAACCTGCTCGCGCAGAAATATGAAATCAACCTCGGGTATCCGATGCCTCGTGCTACCTTCATGGGAGGCGTAAAGATTGATTTCTAAGCATAACAAATGAATCAGAAACAGGGGAGGGCGACTGTTATCGCTCTCCTTTTTTGATAGATACTTATCTAGTTATTAACTTTTTTTTAAAAATATTTGGTGGATTCAACGAAAATCTGTATTTTTGCAACGCTAAGTGAAAGACTCTAGGCTTTAGACTCTAGAAATTATGAATTGAACGAAACTAAAACTATTGATATCAATCAAAACAAAAGGAGGTATATATGGAAACAAAACGACTGTCAGTACTCAAATTCATGATCGTAGTACTATTGCTTGGATGCAGTCTTGTTGTCATGGCTCAAATACACCCTGGGATGCAACAGCGCCCTGGTGTAGGTGTAAAAATCACCTGGGGTAGTGATGGCGTGAAGGTTAAATCGGGAGCCACAGCTCGTCAAGTACCAGTTCCTGGTATGCCTGTCACTCCAACCTATCTTAACCGGAGTCTAGATCCCTTGCAGAAAAAGAATATCGAGAAAGCGGCTGTCGAAGGTCCTAATATCAGCACTCAGGAAATCAAGGACGCTTTGTCACGTCAGAACACTACTACTGAAAACCGCATGGGATTGTCACAATCAGCTGTACTCCGTACAGATAGTATTCTTCAACGTCGTATCGACTTAGAACTCCATAAAAACTCCGAAGTCACTCCTGTACACCAGCAAAATGAACTCAGGCTAACGACAGACTCCATCACCATTCAATAAAAAAGGATAGAACGTAGAAAACAAAAAGAGGAAGCTAACTTCCTCTTTTTTGCGGTGCGTACGAGACTCGAACTCGTGACCCCATGCGTGACAGGCATGTATTCTAACCTACTGAACTAACGCACCTTAATTTTGTGGTTTTTTTGCACTCCTTTCGGATTTGCGACTGCAAAGGTAGTACTTTTTTCTGAACTGACAAAACTTTTTCGAGTTTTTTTTCGATTTTCTTGAAAAAAGTTTCAAAACCTTAATTTGCAGCCTCAAATTCCTTGAGGAATCGGGCGTCATTTTCACTAAACATGCGCAAATCCTTCACTTGGTATTTGAGGTTGGTAATGCGCTCAACTCCCATTCCGAATGCATAGCCTTTGTACTTGCTGCTGTCGATTCCGTTGAGTTCGAGAACTGCAGGATCGACCATTCCGCATCCGAGAATCTCAACCCAACCGGTATATTTGCAGAAACTGCAACCTTCACCTCCACAGATGTTACAACTGATGTCCATCTCAGCTGATGGTTCAGTAAACGGGAAATAGGATGGACGGAGACGTATCTGGGTTCCTTCACCGAACATCTCGCGTGCAAAGAGCAGGAGTACTTGCTTCAGGTCGGTGAAGCTGACATCCTGATCGACATAGAGCCCTTCGACTTGATGGAAGAAACAATGGGCACGTGCAGAGATGGCTTCGTTGCGATATACTCGTCCCGGGCAGATAATGCGGATAGGGGGCTGGGTGTGTTCCATGATGCGACTCTGTACAGAACTGGTGTGGGTACGGAGGATGACATCTGGCTTAGCTTCGATGAAGAATGTGTCCTGCATGTCGCGAGCTGGATGGTCATCAGCGAAGTTCATGGCTCCGAACACATGCCAGTCGTCTTCGACCTCTGGTCCTTCGGCAAGCGAGAATCCGAGACGTGAGAAAATGTCAACGATTTCGTTCTTGACGATGGTGAGTGGATGACGGGTTCCGAGTTGGATAGGGTAGGCTGTACGCGTGATGTCGATATCGTCAGTATCTGTATCTGTTGAATCGAATGCAGCCTTGAGTGAATTTATCTTATCGAATGCTTTGGTCTTCAGTTCGTTGATGCGGATTCCTACTTCTTTCTTCTGGTCTGCAGGTACGCTACGGAAGTCGGCCATAAGGGCTGGTATACTTCCTTTCTTACTTAAATATTTGATACGGAGGTTTTCGATATCCTCTGCACTATTTGCTTGGAGAGTTTCAATCTCTGCAAGCAACGCTTCAATCTTCTCTAACATGATATTTCCTAAATTTTTTGCAAAGGTACGAAATAATGTAGAATGTAAAATGTAAAATGTAAAATAAAGTGATAATTATTTTTTATTCCGTGACAATTTAGGGCATTTTGAAAAAAAATGCGTATGAATTGATTGATTTTTGTAAATAAATGTGAAGAGTCTGCTGTAAAATGTCTATCTTTGTACGTTAAAAAAGTAGAGAGAATATAAGTTGGACGACGAAAACAACTATTGTTGAGATGTGAATTCATCGAAAGCAACCGAAAAAAGATATCGTCTCCTATATTAAGAATAATAAGGTGCATATATGAAAATTGCCGTTGCGGGAACTGGATATGTAGGCTTATCGATAGCTACACTATTGGCACAGCACAATGAGGTTGTGGCTGTTGACGTGATTCCCGAAAAAGTTGACAAGATTAACCAGAGAATATCTCCTATTCAGGATGAATATATAGAGAAGTATTTAGCAGAAAAAGACTTGAACCTTCGTGCAACCCTCGATGGTGCAGCCGCATACAAGGATGCAGAATTCGTGGTGATTGCAGCTCCAACCAATTATGATCCCGTCAAGAACTACTTCGACACTTCGCATGTCGAGGAGGTGATTGATATGGTTCTGAGCGTCAATCCAGATGCGGTGATGGTAATTAAGAGTACCATCCCTGTAGGCTATTCACGTAGCTTGTATGTGAAGTATGCGCTTCAGTTCCTGTATAAGCCAGAGCTGAAGGGTAAGAAGTTCAATCTGCTGTTCTCACCTGAGTTCCTGCGTGAGTCGAAAGCATTGTACGACAATCTGTACCCCAGCCGTATCATTGTGGGGTATCCGAAACTCATCAATATAGACGACAAGAACTTCACTGAGGAGAATGCTGCTATCACAGCTATCGGTAATCCCGATGCAGAGAAATATGCCCGTCAGTTCGCGGCATTGCTGCAGGAGGGTGCATTGAAAGAGAATATTGACACACTGTTCATGGGGATGAAGGAGGCAGAGGCCGTGAAGTTGTTTGCCAACACCTATCTGGCGCTCCGTGTAAGTTATTTCAACGAGCTCGATACTTATGCAGAGATAAAAGGTCTGGATACAAAGGCCATCATCAGTGGAGTAGGGCTTGACCCACGTATCGGTACTCACTATAACAACCCGAGTTTCGGCTATGGTGGCTATTGTCTTCCTAAAGACACCAAGCAGCTGCTGGCCAACTATCAGGATGTGCCCCAGGATATGATGACTGCCATCGTCCAGAGCAACCGTACCCGCAAGGACTACATCGCTGATGCTGTTCTAAGAAAAGCAGGCTACTACTCAGAGAATAGCCAGTGGGATTCAACGAAAGAGAAGAACTGTGTGATTGGTGTGTATCGTCTGACGATGAAGTCGAACTCCGACAACTTCCGTCAGAGTGCTATTCAAGGAATCATGAAGCGCATCAAGGCAAAGGGTGCCGAAGTGATTGTTTACGAACCGACATTGAATGATGGTGACAGCTTCTTCGGCTCGTTGGTAGTGAACGACCTCAAAGCCTTCAAGGAAAGATCGCAAGCTATTATTGCAAACCGTTATGATACGGTTTTGGATGATGTGAAAGATAAGGTATATACACGCGATATCTTTAGAAGAGACTAATTTTACCCCCCCCTACAGATTCCTGTAGGCGGGTTTTTGTTGTGAAAGAAAATGATTTAAGAACAAAAATTAAGACGAAATATGGGGATTTTTCAACGAGTGACAACATGGTACTTTTCTAAGAAAGCACTACCTTATTGGTGTGTATTGATGCTCGATTGTGCAATCATCGTGATCGCTGGAATGATCGGTACTTATATTGTGCAAGGCGGCGGGCCTTTGCAAAGTAACGGATTCTGGCAGCACTTGTTAGCAATCATCTGCTCATTGCCCTTCTTTATCTTAGGTATGAGGATTTTTCGTACCTATTCGGGTGTACTTCGCTACTCGTCATTTGTCGATTTGACTCGTGTTGCGGGAGCAGTCATCGTTGGTTTGATATGTACTTTAATTGCCGAACGGTTACTTCCTGAAGGTATATTCCCTGACCTCCGTATCAAGAGTATGTTGATTTCAGGTGCGATTGCTCTGATATTGATGTGGGCAGAACGTATCATCGTGAAGAGCGTTTTCAATCTTCACAAAATCGAAAATGCCCCACATATTTATATTTATGGTGTACGTGAAGGTGGTGTCGGTTTGGCAAAGAGTATCCTAAATGAGAATCAGTCACAATACAAAATCAAAGGATTCATCAGCGGTACCAACGAGATGGTGGGCAAGTACCTGCTGGGTATTAAAGTGTATCCTCCAACACTGGATACAATTAAACAAATGGAGGCAGATTCCGTTCGAGCGGTATTAATCAGCCCGTTGTTGAGCGAATCGTTCAGGGAACGTCAAGATTTGGTTGATGCCATCACGGATGCTGGTATCCGTATCATGATGATGCCTACCGCACAGAAGTGGGACGGAAAGACTCAACTCAGTTATTCACAGTTGCAGGAGGTGGAAATCGAAGACCTGTTGCCTCGTGATGAAATAACTGTAGATATGCAAGCCATTGGAGAATTGTTGGCTAATCGTGTAATCCTCATAACTGGTGCTGCAGGTAGCATCGGAAGTGAGATGGTACGTCAGATAGCACAGTTCAAACCTCAACACCTTGTCTTGATTGATTCTGCTGAGACTCCTATGCACGATATTCGTCTCTACATGAAGAACAATTATCCTGATGTTCAGTGCGACACCATCGTATCGAGTATCACCCATAAGTCACACATGGATTCCATCTTTGCGAAGAACCGTCCAGACTATGTGTTCCATGCAGCAGCCTACAAGCATGTTCCAATGATGGAAGACAATCCGAGTGAGGCTGTATTCAACAATATTTTCGGAACACGAGTAATCGCAGATTTGGCAGTGAAGTATGGTGTTAAGAAGTTTGTGATGATCAGTACGGACAAAGCGGTCAACCCAACCAATGTGATGGGTTGTTCAAAGCGTATTTGTGAAATCTACTGCCAGGCACTCAACAAGGCGATTGTGGAAGGTCAGGTGAAAGGTGTGACACAATTTGTGACCACTCGCTTTGGAAATGTTCTTGGAAGCAACGGAAGCGTTATTCCGCTCTTCAGGGAGCAGATTAAGAAAGGCGGTCCTGTTACCGTAACCCATCCAGATATCATCCGATACTTCATGCTGATACCTGAGGCTTGTAAACTGGTGCTTGAAGCTGGTACTATGGGTAAAGGCGGTGAGATATTCGTATTTGATATGGGTAAGCCTGTACGAATTGCCGACCTTGCCAACCGTATGATTAAACTCAGTGGCGCAAAGGGTGTGGAGGTGCAATTCACAGGTCTGCGTGACGGAGAGAAACTCTATGAAGAGGTGCTCAACGATGCCGAAACCACAAAACCAACTGTTCACAAGAAAATCATGGTGGCATCAGTACGAGAGTATAAGTACGAGGAGGCTTTGGCAAACGAAGAGCGACTTTATGAAACGAGTAGGAATTATAATGATATGGAGACCGTGAGAGTCATGAAGGAAATCGTTCCTGAGTTCAAGAGCCGTCAATCGAAGTACGAAGCAATCGATAAGGAGAATGCGGCCAAGAATGGTGAGACGACAGAATCGAAAGAATAATCATGGAGATGAATAATCTCCATCAAATAGAATACACAACAAAATAAATCATTGAACCTTTAACTTAAAATTAACTATTATGAGAGTTGTAATCACAAAAGACTATGACGACATGTCAAAGTGGGCTGCTCATTTTGTAGCCAAGAAAATTATTGATGCAAACCCAACAGAAGAAAAGCCTTTTAAGCTGGGATGCCCAACAGGATCATCTCCACTGGGAATGTACAAGGAACTGATTCGCTTGAACAAAGCAGGTGTTATCTCATTCAAGAATGTCATCACATTCAACATGGATGAATATGTTGGTCTTCCAGAAGAACATCCAGAGAGCTATCATAGCTTTATGTGGACAAACTTCTTCAACCACATCGATATCAAGAAAGAGAATGTTCATATCCTCAACGGAAATGCACCAGATCTTCTCGCAGAATGTGCTCACTATGAGCAGATGATTGAGGATGCAGGTGGTATTGACCTGTTTATGGGTGGTATTGGTCCTGACGGACATATCGCATTCAACGAGCCAGGAAGTAGCTTGACCAGCAAGACTCGTGTGAAGACACTGACTACAAATAAGCTGCAGGCAAACTGCCGTTTCTTCGACAACGACATCACTAAGGTACCAAAGCAGGCATTGACTGTTGGTGTTGGAACCGTGATGGCAGCTAAGGAGATTATCATCCTCTGTAGCGGACACACCAAGGCACGTGCATTGAAGCATGCTATCGAGAATGGCGTGAACCACATGTGGACAGTTAGTATGTTGCAGATGCACCAGCATGGAAACATCGTATGCGATGAAGAATGCTGCTGTGACCTCAATGTATCAACCTATCAGTACTTTACCGACAAACAGCGTATCGAAGGATTGGTTGAGCACTATATCAACATGTTCGAATAATCATTATTTGTTATCAGACAATTTTGAGACATATATTATTTATAATATTATGTTGCTTAACAGGAGTTTTATCGGCACAAGACAGTGTGTCGGTAAAACTTCCTTTGATTAAATATATGCAGAAGAATAACATCCTGAACCATTTGGATGCTTCTGTAACTGTGGGAACGACTGGACTAGGTTTTGATTTCGCAATGCCAATAGGTGACAGAGTTCAGATCCGAACCGGAGCGGCATTTATGCCACACATCAAAGTGAAGATGACGTATGGATTTGAGATGACAGGCGACAACACGGTGACTGAGGGAGTAACCAGTTTTGACAAAGCCGCCAGAGTACTCAAAGAAACTACAGGACGAGACGTGAAGCGAGAGGTGTCAATGTGGGCACTTCCAAACTATAACAACTTTAAACTGCTTGTAGATGTATTTCCTTTCAGGAATAAAAACTGGCATTTAACAGCAGGATTCTATATTGGTAACACCAATTTCGCGAGAGCGTATAACCGCACAGAGGATATGTCGAACCTCTTGAGCGTGAACCTCTACAACCATATTGTTGACAGAATCAATGATGGTGGTGATATCTTTACATGGGAAGGCGAAACCGTCAGCATTCCTGATCAATTGATTGAGTCCGTGAAACGAAACGGGTATATCGGTGTGCCTTTTGGCGTGCTGAAGAACGATGTTGTGAAGGACGGTAAGGTTATTTATCACAAAGGCGATACTTATTACGTAATGCCTGGAGAGGATAACATGATTCATACGGAAGGTTACATCAACAAGTTCAAGCCCTATATCGGCTTCGGCTATGGTGGACACCTGTTTAAAGGGAGTGATACGATGATTTCTTTCGATGCTGGTATGATGTTCTGGGGTGGAAGTCCGAAACTGATTACGCATGATGGTGTCGATCTTGTTCACGATCTTCCTAAGATACGTGGCTCAGTAGGACGTACTGTCGAGTTTGTCAAGACTTTCACAGTATTTCCTGTAATCAGCCTGCGTTTAACCCAGAGAATATTCTAATCTATACCGATGATGGCAGAACCAACAAAGAAAGTATTTGTCAGCGGATGTTATGATTTGCTCCACAGCGGACATGTGGAGTTTTTTCGTCAGGCAGCCCAATACGGGGACCTCTATGTCGGAATCGGTTCGGATGATACCATATTACATTATAAAAACCATAAGACCGTTTATTCGGAACAAGAGCGTCTCTTTATGGTGAAGAGCATCCGCTATGTGAAGGATGCGTTCATTAATCAGGGGCATGGTGTGTTGGACTTTGTTCCTACACTTGATATTGTGCATCCTGATATTCTTGTTGTGAATAGTGATGGCGGTAGCGAGGAGAAACGTAGGATTTGTACGGAACGCGGAATGGAGTATGTCGTTCTTCAGCGTGATCCTCACGAAGGACTTGAAGCACGTAGCAGTACTGCGTTGAAGAAGAGTCCTTGTCAGCTACCTACCCGTCTTGATATCGCAGGTACATGGATTGACCAGCCTTATGTCAGCTGTTTTGCTCCAGGATGGGCCATCACAATCTCCTTGGAACCTTCGTTCGAGATACATGAGCGATGTGGCTTGTCTACCTCTACACGTAATATTATTAAAACCATCTGGCCGTATCAGCTTCCGAATATGGACCCTGAAACATTGGCTCGATTAGTGTTCTGTTTTGAAAATCATCCGGAACGTGAGGATGGTATCATCAGCGGAGCACAAGACGCTATTGGCATCTGTGTTCCAGGCCTATGCCGTCATTACTACGACAACCACTTCTGGCCCGTAAAGATAGAGACTTGTGAAGATGAGACCATCTTGCAGTGGATGGAGAGTCATCTCTGCATGGTTCTGATGGAGCCTCGTAGAAAAGGATGCTCTGTCGTAGAAGGGAAAGATATCACACGACCAAAGGTAGAAGCATTAGCTAATGCTGCCTCAGATTGTTGGGATGCCATTATGGCAATGAACCTGCAAGGATTTGCTAAAACCTATAAGGCCTCTTTCGAAGCACAGGTTGCAATGTTTCCTGCGATGATTCAAGGATCTGTGCAGCAATATATCAACCAATATTCCGCAATGGATGAAGTGCTTGCGTGGAAGATGCCAGGAGCGGGTGGGGGAGGTTACCTCGCACTTGTCGTTAAAGATACAGATACTTTCTGTCAACACCACCCAGAGGCAATTCCATTAAAAATAAGACGTTCAGGCATGTAGTCCGAACGTCTTTTGCTTTTTATTCGATTGTCGATTTGTACCAATCAAAGAGTTTCTGTACACCTTCCTCGATTTCTACTTTATGTGTCCAACCCAGCGAGTGCAGCTTGCTGACATCAATCAGTTTACGCATCGTTCCGTCAGGTTTCGAGGTGTCAAATTCGATTTCTCCTTCGAAGCCTACAGTTTTCACAATCAGTTCGGACAACTGTCGTATCGTCAATTCTTTCCCTGTTCCTACGTTGATGTGGCAATTGCGTATCTCTCCCAATTCTGGGATTGCACCACCACGTCCTGCGCTGTGGTTACGGTCGACAGCTCCGTCTGTGCTGGCGCCATAGTGAACACTTGAATACTTCTCGATACCGATGATATCGCTGAAGTTCACATTCAACAGGACATGTACGCTTGCATCAGCCATATCCTCACTCCACAGGAATTCACGAAGTGGCCGCCCTGTTCCCCAAAGGGTGACTTTATTGTCAAAAATACCATATTTTCGTAATATTGTTATAACGTCATTACGAGATGACGTCCCATTAACCCCTTCTACTGGACGTTTGTTAAGATCTTTGGCGATTTTCTCCCAATCCTCGTCATGAATCAGCTTTGCCAAGTAAATCTTTCGCATCATGGCTGGCATCACGTGACTGTTTTCTAAGTGGAAGTTGTCGTTCGGACCATAGAGGTTGGTGGGCATCACAGCGATATAGTTAGTGCCGTATTGTAGGTTGTAGCTCTCGCACATCTTCAATCCAGCAATCTTTGCAATGGCGTATTCCTCATTCGTGTATTCAAGTTCGCTGGTGAGTAGGCAATCCTCCTTCATGGGTTGTGGTGCATTCTTTGGATAGATGCAGGTGCTCCCCAAGAACAGTAGTTTCTTTACTCCATGTGTGTAAGCTTCGCTGATGACGTTACATTGTATCTTCATGTTCATCATCATGAAGTCTGCACGATAAAGACTGTTGGCCATGATGCCGCCAACGAAAGCAGCAGCTAACACAACGGCATCTGGTTGTTCCTCATCGAAGAATGCTTTTACAGCGTATTGGTCGGTTAAGTCCAGTTCTTGGTGTGTTCTCCCCACCAAGTTCTTATATCCGCGGCTTTTTAAGTTGTTCCAGATTGCAGAGCCAACCAAACCATTGTGGCCGGCAACATATATTTTTGAATTCTTATCCATAAGATCCTCCCTAACCCTCCTTGAAAGGAGGGAATTCTTTAAAACCATCCAATCCTTTTTCTCCCTCCTTGCAAAGAGAGCCGTGGTGGATAGCTTTTCTAATTTTGTTAATTATATTATCTATATCACATTCTATTTCGGCATTGGTAAATCTTATAACCTTAAAACCTTGTTTTTCTAACCGTTTCTGACGTATAGCATCGTCTTCAACTTGTCTGGGCTCTGAGTGATAACCACCATCGACTTCAATAACCAGTTTTGGTTCTAAGCAAGCAAAGTCAGTAATATAATCACCAATTATGTATTGTCTAAGAAAAATTACTCCAAGAGACTTCCCCTTTATGTGATTCCATAGAGCACTCTCAGCATCCGTTTGGTTCTTTCTGTTCTCTCTCGCATAGGCTTTCAAAAGCCCATACTCCATGGGCTCTGCATTCTTGTATTTGGGAGATTCTCCCTTCCCTCCTTGTAAGGAGGGTACCGATGCTTCGTTATTCATATATCTTCCATTCTTACTCCCTCCTTTCAAGGAGGGCTGGGGTGGATCTCCTATTTCACTATTCCTTTTTCAAGATACTCAACCAAGTTCGTTCTAACTTTTGCTGCAGCACCTTCTGCTGCTATTTTTGCCATATCGCTTTCTACCATAATCTTCACCAACTCTTCAAAGGAGGTCTTTGAGGGGTTCCAACCCAGTTTTGCTTTCGCTTTCGTGGGATCACCCCAGAGGTTGACCACATCAGTAGGACGATAGAAGTCTTCGCTTACTCGTATCAGTTCTTTGCCCACCAGTCCTTTGTTTATGTTTCCTTTCACCTTGATACATACACCTACTTCTCGCAGCCCTTCTCCTTGGAACTCGAGTTCGATGCCTACGTGTTTGAAGGCGTAATAGGCAAATTCACGAACGCTGTGCTGAACACCGGTTGCGATGACGAAATCCTCTGGTTTGTTGTTTTGGAGTATAAGCCACATGCACTCTACATAATCCTTCGCATAGCCCCAGTCGCGTAATGACGACAAGTTACCCAGATACAGACAGTCCTGCAAACCTTGGGCAATACGGGCAGCAGCGAGCGTAATCTTACGGGTTACAAACGTTTCACCTCTGCGTTCGCTCTCATGGTTGAACAGAATGCCCGAACAGCAGAACATATTGTAGGCTTCACGATATTCCTTGACAATCCAGTATCCGTACAACTTAGCAACAGCATAGGGCGAGTAGGGGTGGAAAGGAGTGTTTTCGTTCTGTGGCACCTCCTCCACTTTACCGTAGAGTTCAGAGGTTGATGCCTGATAGATACGGCATGTCTTCTCCAGTCCGCAGGCACGGACTGCTTCCAGTACGCGAAGCACACCAGTAGCATCTACGTTGGCTGTATATTCAGGTGAGTCAAAGCTGACCTGCACATGACTTTGTGCAGCCAGGTTGTATATCTCGTCAGGGCGGACAGCTCCAACCACTTTCACCAACGACATTGAATCCATCAGGTCTCCATAGTGTAAGTGGAATTGCGGATGTCCCTCCAAATGCGCAATACGTTCACGATAGTCCACGCTGCTGCGACGAATGATACCATGCACGTCATAGCCTTTTGCTATCAGGAATTCGCTTAGGTAGCTACCGTCTTGACCCGTCACTCCAGTTATCAAAGCTCGTTTCATGGTTTTGTCGATTTGTAGTTTCTCGTCCAATACTGATTCCAGCAATTCTACAGAACTGCCCGATATACCGACTTTGCCTGCCAACCACCTGGAAATGACCGTCTCGTCTTTCCCTATCATGTTGGCTAGTTCCCTTTGACTGATGCCTCGGCGATTCATAATCGTCTTGAGTTTCTTGATGATGGTCTCGTCTTTCATGTGCTATTATTTATCGTTTTTGTCTCATTTCGAGTGCAAAGGTACAACATTTATTTTAAACTTGATGCCGTTTTGTCAAATTATTTGATTGCTTGACAAATTTTGTGTCAAACTAACACTTTTCTTTGCATTTGCTTTTCTGTTCTAAAATATATTTTGTACCTTTGCGAACCAAAACCAATAATTGTGATGAATCATAATTCCAACAAACTCTATCCGATGCTGTTCAAGCCGAATCGCAAGACGCTGGTATGGGGAACAGAAGACTGGACGGTAAGTGCTGTAGCAGGTAGCGAGTCAATTGTGGATAATGGAGCATGGGTCAACCATCCACTGCCAGAGGTAGTCAGTCAATATCCACAGGAGATACTTGGCAAGCAAGTAGCACTCCAATATCATAACCAGTTGCCGCTGTTGACCAAGATTATTGATGCACGTCTTGACCTGAGCATTCAAGTACATCCCAACGATGAGATGGCGATGCGTGAACATCATAAGATGGGAAAGAGCGAGATGTGGTATGTGCTCGATGCCGAACCCTGTTCTTATCTGTATGCTGGATTCAAAGAGCGTGTGACCCCATACGAATATAAGAAACGTGTGGATGATGGCTCGATTACAGACGTGTTGGCTCGTCACGAAGTGCATGCTGGCGATATCTTCTACCTTCCTGCAGGACGTGTACATGCTATCTGTGGAGGTATCAAGTTAGCTGAAGTGCAACAGTCGAGCGATGTCACCTATCGCATTTTCGACTATAATCGTCCTGGTTTAGATGGTCGTCCGCGTGAACTCCATACAGAATTGGCTGCTAAAGCCATCGACTATGAGGTTTATCCCGAGTATCGTACAGAGCATCAGGAAACGTTGGACGAACGCGACAAATGTCTTGACACACCTTATTTCAGCATTCGCATCATTGAGGCTTCTCAACCTTTCCATCGCAATGTGGTAAAATACGACTCTTTCTTCATCTTGATGAACTTGCGAGGTGACAGCATAATTCGTATACGCAGCACGAAGGACGAGGTAAAATTACCTGAAGGTGTTTCATGTCTCATCCCTGCAGCCATAGCTGACTATGACATCATTCCCGTGCATGACACAACGAAAGTTCTTGAGGCATTTATCAATAACAGGAAGTCGCTAAAGAGTCTCATCTCCGACTTCTTACACTGGACATAATGGATTTTTGGCAAATTATTTTGTCATTTCGTGAAAAATGCCTATCTTTGCAGCCGATTTTCAAATATGGATGGTTCGGTAGCTCAGCTGGATAGAGCAACAGCCTTCTAAGCTGTGGGTCTTGGGTTCGAATCCCAACCGAATCACAAAGAAATAAAGTCACGAACGATGAAAGCTTGTTTTCAATCTTCGTGACTATATTTCTTTGTAAGACTGCCCGTGGCAGGCTTTAGGGATATTCAATTCCAACCAAATGACGGCTCACCAGTAGAAACCTGTGTTTAGAGTTTGTAAATTAAAACAAAAACACTAAAAATACTTCTTCGTGGATCCGATGCTATTCGCATCTTCTTGTCTAACCCTCATAGTCTGTGATTTCAAGCGAGCTTGACTCACATCCTATGAGGCTTATCCAAAGCTTTCAGCTAAGAACCACTCGAAGAAAAAATATAAAAAAATTATATGTTCTCAATAAAAGTCAGTAAGCATCAGCAATCTCATTTTCTTAACTCTTAACTAATTATGTATCCACCCACTTTTTATTATTTTTCACTTCTTGCAAAACAGGCGGCATCTCAGCAAAATTCAAACAAGTTTGACTTCTGCGTTCGATTTGCACTGTTTTTGTCCTTGAAGATGACATATCCTGTAAGGAGGCAGAGGACGCTCGAAGTGAGCATGGGAAGTTCACTTACCGATGAACACATCGAGCGAGTTCTGCAAAGCGACCAAAGGTTGCTTGTCATCTGAAAGGTGTTTTTGATATTTTTGTTTTTCTCCGCAGGTTTTTTTATTTATCTCAACACAGGATTTTACCGATAATCCGATAATTCACTCCTTATAATTATTAATAGCGTCAACAGCATCTTGAATCACCAATCCTGCCAGCATGAAACCAAAGATGGCGGTGATATGGGCAATGGTGCCATTACCTTTGTCGTTTGGGTCGATGGGCTTCTTGTTCTCCAAGAGCTCATCGGAATAGACACATTTGAATTTTCGCTTTGGAAACTGCTTGTCGCGCTTGAAGCGATTACGCAAGGCACGAGCCAAGGGGTCACCCTGCACTTTCCAGAACTCAGCAATCTTGATGCGGGTGGGGTCGAGCTTCAGGGCGGCACCCATCGACGAGAAGAGTTTTGCCTTTGTCTGGCAAGCTAAGAGGATGAGCAGGGCCTTGTCTTTCAGCGAGTCGATGGCATCAATGATGTAGTCATATTCCTCTAAGTTGAACTGTGAGACTGTCTCAGCCGTGAAGATCTGCTGCATGGCGGTGATTTCTGCCGAGGGGTTGATGGTGAGCAAGCGTTCCTTGAGTGCATCGACCTTCACCTGACCAACGGTCTTGGTGGTTGCCATCAGCTGGCGGTTGATATTTGTGATACACACACGGTCGGAATCGACAATCGTCAATTTCCTGATGCCAGAACGAATGAGGCTTTCTACACACCACGAGCCTACACCACCTACACCAAACACAATCACACGTTTCTGGCTGATGCTGTTCATTGCATCATCGCCCAAAAGTAGTTCCGATCTACGAAATATCGCTTGTTCTATTGCCATTCTCTTTCAATATATCATTCAAGGTTTCAAGTTTCAGGTTTCAAACTTCAATTTTTGAATTATTCAATTTTTCTTATAAATTCCAGTGCAAAGGTATGAAAAAAATGACTAAAAGCGTTAAACTTTCTGTGGTTTTTGTTAAAGAATGTATAAATGTCGGGGTGCTTTGTAGTGTTTTTTGTTCCTCAACGTCTTAAGGGCAAAAACATTTAGATGAATAGTTTAACAATAAGAATTATGAGGAAAATGATGATGAATCTCAGATTGATGGCCATCGTGGCTACTATGATGATGACAATGATGTCCTTCGCAAAGACAAAGGACGTAAGTGGTAGAGTAATTGATGAACAGGGACAGCCGCTCCCATTCGTGAATGTGGTACTCCTCTCACTTCCCGACTCAACTTTCATTCAGGGAGCTGTGACTGACGAGCAAGGTACGTTCCATCTGGTATGTAAATTGGAAAGAGCCGGACTTCTGAAAGTCTCCTGTATTGGCTACGAGACACAATATATTTCTCTTCCTGGCGACCGCGAGGGAGCAGTCGTTCAATTAAAGGAAGATGCACAGCTGCTGAGTGAAGTGACGGTAAAGGCTCAGCTGCCAAAAGTGCAGCTCACAGGTGAGGGTCTGAAGACCAATATCAAGGGTTCCGTTCTCGAACATGCAGGAACGGCTCAGGATGTGCTGGCCAAGACTCCAGGTATGATGAAAAACAAGGATGGGGTAGAGGTTATCGGACGTGGTGCACCTCAGGTGTATATCAACGGTCATCGTGTGACTGATGTCAGCGAACTTGAGCGTCTGCAGAGTAACGAAATCCAGAGCGTCGAGGTGATAACCAATCCAGGAGCGCAGTATAGGGCAAATGTACGAAGTGTGGTTCGTATCCGTACCATCAAGCGTCAGGGTGAGGGTTTCGGATTCAATGTCAACGCATCTGATGCGCAGTCGCTGCAATGGTCCGAAGGAAACGATCCACGCGCAGCAGTTGACGTGAACTACCGCATAGGTGGTGTGGATATCTTTGCAGGTGCGTATTATATGCATGGTTCTGCTCGCCAAAAGAGCGATCTCGAGAAGACCACATTCAGCAAAAACGTTTTTCATGAGGTGGCCGATCTCGAGAGCGGAGCACGTGTTCAAAACCTGAACGGTAATGTTGGTGTGAACTGGCAGATTGACGACAATCATTTCATGGGTGGAAAGATAGAGTGGGGCCGTCAGCTGCAGGTAAAGAATTATACGGTGATTGATGATAAGGTCTATGAGGATAATGTGCTGACAGATATGTTGTCAACTAAAACTGACGACCGACTGGGCGATCATCCTTCCTATTCTTTGGGTGGAAACCTCTACTACAACGGTACAGTAGGCAAGAAATTGGGTGTGGATTTGAATGTCGATTACTACGGAACAAAGACTTACACCATCTCTGCTTCCCGTGAAACCAGTTCGATGACCCATAATACTGATGTCTTTACGTCCTCCAACAACGATGCAAAGCTCTATGCAGCCAAGGCAGTCTTCTCTTATCCCATCTGGAAAGGTATGCTGCAGGCAGGTATCGAAGAGACCTTCACGCGTCGCACAGATGTGTATCATATCAATGGTGTTGATATCCAACCTTCGTCATCCGAAGTGAAGGAGGACAACTATGCAGGTTTCGCTACCTATGGATTCGTACTGCCGAAAGTAGGACAGATCAGCGCTGGTGTTCGCTACGAATATGTTCGTTATAAGTACGACGATGCGTTGACCCCATCCAATAACCTCATCCGCAACTATGGCAACTGGTTCCCAACGGTTTCCTATGCGGGAGTGTTCGGTCCTGTGCAGATGATGCTCAACTACAGCGCCAAGACCGATCGGCCTAGTTTCTCCTCTCTCTCCAGTGCTATCCGTTACAACAGCCGTTACACTTGGCAGAGCGGAAACGCTCGGTTGCAACCCGAGTTGTCACACGACATCAGTCTCACAGCAGTATATAAGTACATCACCCTTATGGTCAACTACACCCGCACCAACGATGCCATCATGACTTGGTCGGCTCCTTACGGAAACGATGGAGTGGTGCTTGTTCAGCCACGTAACCTCAATACTCCGTTCCGCACGATGACTGCTATGGTGAACCTCATGCCAACCATCGGTCCTTTGACTCTGAACTACACTTTCGGCATCCAGCCACAGTGGTTGTCCATCGATGTGCAGGACCCACGCGAACCGACAGGTACCCGTGTAACCAAGTTCAACGACAGGCCCATCTGCTTTGCACAGTTGCGCAACACCCTCACCTTGAATGACGGATGGCAGTTCGAACTCGGAGCAGGAATCACTTCGAAGGGATACACGCAGAACTTGCACATGACGAGAGTCATCTTCGACCTCGAAGCTGCTGTGCAGAAGAGATTGCTCAAGGATGGTGCCCTTGTTCTGCGTCTCGAAGGCAACAACCTCGCAGGCTTAGCCAACTACGACGTAAAGACTGATTTTGGCAATCACTTCATCAGCCAGACCAACGAGATGGACACTCAGCGCCTGAAATTTTCTGTCCGTTACAATTTCAACACCGCACGTAGCAAATATCGTGGTACAGGTGCTGGACAAGACAGCAGGAAACGAATGTAAAGTGTAAAGTTGATAGTTTAAAGTTCAAGGGTTCAAAGGTTAATAGATGAGGAGTTAACGGGCTTAGCCCTCGAAGTTATCGGAGTTATCGGCCTACGGCCTAGAAGTTATCACTTCGTTCGACGATAGTTTGCTGTTGTTAACGCCCGTTGGTTCCGTCGGAGCGAAGAGCTTAGCTCGAGCGGTAACTTCGGAGCGCAGCGGTAACTTCTTTAACTCCCTTAACTCCTTTAGTTAATTGGTTAATTGGTTAATAGGGACTAAAGTCTAAAGTATAGAGTCTAAAGTCTAAATTAGAAAAATGAAGTTTGGCCGTAATTGTTAAAAAACGTTTAAATATGTGTTCGCTTTGTAAATTTTTCAGTTTCTTTGTGTCTAAAATCCGAATAGAGGTTTGACGAACAGTTTATCATAGGAGCAATATGCGAACGAAAATGAAATATTTACGATTGATGGCCATCGTGGTTGCAACGATGACGGCTATGATGTCTTTTGCAAAGACAAACGATTTAAGTGGAAAAGTAATTGACGAAAAGGGGCAGCCTCTCCCGTTTGCGAACGTGGTACTCCTCTCGCTTCCCGACTCAGCTTTTGTTCAGGGAGCTGTGACTGACGAGCAAGGTGCATTCCTGTTGGTATGTAAATTGGATCGTGAAGGATTCCTGAAAGTCTCCTGTGTAGGTTATGAGACGGTATATACTGCTCCGATTCCTTTGCTTTGGGAGGGGAAGGGAATAGACACAGGGTACGATGGTAGCCCCCTTGTCATTCGAATGAAGGAAAACACCAAACTGCTGGGCGAAGTGACGGTGAAGGCTCAGTTGCCGAAGACACAACTCACGAGTGAAGGCTTGCAGACCAATATCAAAGGTTCTGTACTCGAGCATGTCGGAACAGCTCAGGACGTGCTGGCTATGACTCCAGGTTTGATGGAAGGAAAGGAGGGGGTTGAGGTCATCGGACGTGGTGCGCCAGAGGTGTATATCAACGGTCATCGTATGACGAACGCCAGCGAACTCGATCGACTGCAGAGTAACGAAATCCAGAGCGTCGAGGTGATTACCAATCCTGGAGTACAATACAAGGCCAATGTGCGTAGCGTAGTTCGTATCCGTACCATCAAGCGTCAGGGCGACGGTTTCGGATTCAATGTCAACGCATCCCATGCACACTCGCTGCGATGGGCTGACGGTTTTGATCCGCGAATCTTTTACGATGTGAACTACCGTACAGGTGGAGTGGATATCTTTGGTAGTATCAACTATAAACGTAGAACGGCTCGTCAGTTGAGCGATCGGAAGAAAACCACATTCAGCAAAACAGTTTTTTATGAGGAGGGCGACCTCAATAGCTCTACTTGCATTCAGACGCTTCTGGGTGATTTAGGTTTCAACTGGCAGATTGACGATCATCACTTCGTGGGTGCTACGTTGGAGTGGGATTGGGTATTTCATGTTAAGAACCATACGACAGATAACGCCAGAGTGTTTGAGAATGATTCGCTGACGGATATTCTTTCCTCAATCACAGACAGCCGTCTTGACGATCGTACGAACTATTCGTTGGGTACGAATATTTACTACAATGGTACAGTAGGCAAGAAACTGGGTGTGGATGTGAACTTCGACTATTATCGTCATGCAACTTACGGTATTACTGCTTCTCACGAAACCAGTTCGATGACCCATAATACCGATGTATTTACTCCCCTCAGTACCGTAGCAGATCTCTATGCAGCCAAAGCCGTTTTCTCTTATCCCATCTGGAAGGGACAGCTGCAGGCGGGTACCGAAGAGACTTTCACGCGTAACAGCGACGAGAATCGTGTCAGTGGTGTGGACTTCATCCATCCATCATCTTCCGAAGTGAAGGAGGACAACTATGCTGGCTTTGCTACCTATGGATTCAGACTGCCGGAAGTTGGACGGATCAGCGCTGGTGTGCGCTACGAATATGTACGTTATAAGTATGAAGATGCGTTGGCTCCAACCAATAACCTCGTTCGCAACTATGGCAACTGGTTTCCGTCAGTTTCCTATTCCGGAACGATAGGTCCAGTGCAAGTGATGCTCAACTACAGCGCCAAGACCAAACGCCCCGACTTCTCCTATCTCTCCAATGCCATCCGTTATATCAACCGTTACACCTGGCAAAGTGGAAACGCACAGTTGCAACCCCAGTTGTCACACGACATCAGTCTCACGGCTGCGTATAAGTTCGTCACCCTCATGGTCAACTACACCCGCACCGATGATGCCATCATAGATTGGTCGGTTCCTTACGGTAATGAAGGGTTGGAGCTCTTACAACCACGTAACCTCGACACTCCGTTCCGTTCGATGTCTGTTACGGTGAACCTCATGCCAACCTTCGGTCCTTGGACTCTGAACTACTCTTTCGGCATCCAGCCACAGTGGTTGTCCATCGATGTGCAGGATCCACGCGAACCGACAGGAACCCGTGTGACCAAGTTCAACGGCAAGCCCATAGGCTTTGCGCAGTTGCGTAACACCATCACCTTGAAAGAAGGATGGCAGTTCGAACTCGGAACAAAAATCTCATCGAAGGGATACACAGAGAACATGTACGTCACGAATGTCATCTTCGACCTCACCGCCGCTGTACAGAAGAAGCTCCTCAAGAATACCCTTGTTCTACGTCTTGAAGGTAGCGACCTCGCAGGTTTAGCCAATCACTACGACATCGTAACAGATTTTGGCAATCATATCCTCTGTCAGGACAACAATCGTGACACTCAGCGTGTGAAGTTCTCTCTTCGTTACAACTTCAACGCCGCAAGAAGCAAATACCGTGGTACTGGTGCCGGACAAGACAGCAAGAAACGACTTTAGCTCCTACTAACCTTGAACCTTGAACTGATTATACATTATACATTATACATTATGCATAATGCATGCATTATGCATTATTTATTATTCCCAACATTCTATCTCATCAGCCAATTCTGGAATCTGACTGCGGTGGAATGTTGGGTCTTTAATGCCCTTCCGCTTCTGCTGACGATAGTCGTCCAGCAGACGGAAAGCATAGCGGCTAAGGAGAACAATCGCAATCAGGTTACATGCCGTCAGGAATGCCATGAAGAAATCGACGATGTTCCACACCAGTTCGAAGCTGGCTAAGGCTCCGAACATCACCATCACGCCTCCAGAGAGGATACGATAGGTGGTCATCACGGTCTGGTTCGAGGTGATGAACCGTATATTAGCTTCGCCGTAATAGTAGTTGCCGATGATGCTCGAGAAGGCAAAGAGGAAGATGGCGATAGCGATGAAGATAGGACCTACAGCGCCTACCTCCGACTGAAGAGCCGATTGCGTGAGTGCGATTCCGTTGAGCTCAGATGTACGGTACAGTCCGCTGATAAGGATGATGAACGCTGTACATGAGCAGACGAGCAGTGTGTCGGTAAATACTCCTAACGACTGAATCAGACCCTGCTTCACTGGGTGGCTTGTCGAAGCTGTAGCGGCCACATTAGGGGCACTGCCTTCGCCTGCCTCGTTCGAGAACAGGCCACGTTTCACTCCGTTCATGATGGTCGCTCCGATACCGCCACCGGCTATCTGCTCTATGCCGAACGCATCCAGTACGATAACTTTCATCACCTGTGGAATCAGGTCGATGTTCATCACGATGATGACGATCGCAAGCACCACATAACCGATTGCCATCACAGGAACGAGTACGGAACTCACTTGAGCAATTCGTTGAATGCCGCCGAAGACGATGAATAACGCAATCAGAGAGAGGAAGATACCAACCCATAGGGGGGACCATCCAAAGGCTTCTTCCATCGCACCACAGATGGTGCTGGCCTGCACGGAGTTGTTCGACAGACCGAACTGCAGGGTGATGAGGATGGCAAATGTCACAGCCATCCATCGCTGATGCAGTCCTTTCTGAATGTAGTATGCCGGACCACCAATGAACGAATCCTTATGCTTCTGCTTGAACAGCTGTGCGAGGGTTGACTCGATGAATGCAGTAGCCGAACCCACCAATGCGATGACCCACATCCAGAACACAGCACCAGGACCTCCGATGGCAATTGCGGTAGCCACACCAGCCAGGTTGCCTGTGCCCACACGAGTAGCCACACTCACGGCAAACGCTTGGAACGATGAGATGTGCTTGCTCTTCCCTCCTGCCCGTTGTTCCTTTGTCTGCTCCTCAACGGTACTCACCGCCGACTCCGTCAGCAACCGTAGCATCTCACCCACCATACGAAACTGCACAAACCGCGTGCGCCACGTAAACCACAGTCCGCATCCCACCAAAACGAAGATAAGGACATATCCCCATACAGCATCATTCACTTGCGTAATCCATTCGTTCAGTCCGTCCATTTCTTAACACGTTTCTCTCTAATTACTAATGTCTAACGTCTACCGTCTAACTCCTCACTTCTAACTCCTAACTTTTAATGTCAAAAGTCTATTATTTCATTCCAGACCGGCTACTGAAGTTGATACGGACACCCTTGTCGTCAACCATCATGTCCATGCCTCCGCTGTTACCGTTGCTGGCAGTAGGTTTGCGTTCACCGTCCAGTATCTCGCGGCACATGTTCTTGATGTCGGTAACACGCTGGGGCGTTTCCAAATTATCACCACTGTAATGACCGGGAAAAAGGAAACGGATGTCATTCCTCTTCATGTAGTTCTCAATCCTCTCGGCTGTGTACATTTCGGTCGAAAGGTTGGTAAATACCAGCAGGTTGGTCGATCCGAAAGCATCACCACTGAATCCATAATGTTTGGCCTTGTCAAAGAACGTGATGCTTCCAGCTGTATGACCAGGAGTGAAGATGACCTCCAATTCACGTCCGCCAAGATCAATCACTTCACCATCGTTAAGATACTTCAGCTGTCCCTTGTAGTTGCGCATATTATTGGGGACGATAGGCATGTCACCAGCATTCAGATAAACCTCAGGGAAAGGACCTACGCCGCCCACATGGTCGCCATGGGCATGGGTTAGCATCATGGTGACAGGCTTTGAAGTAATCTTTGCCACAATCTTGTCCAACTCAGGTATGCGTGTCCCTGCATCAATCAGAAGTGCACGGTCATTGCCCTCAATGAGGTAAAGGGACTCGTTATAAACTCTGTGTCCATTACCTATCCAGGTATGTTCGTCAAGTTGGCGGAACACCACTTCATCATCCTGATAAACCACTTTGCCGCGAAGGTCACGACTATTGATTCCTTTTTCCTGTGCATCAGCCGTATAAAGCATCAGGTTAAGCAGCACTGCTGCAAGAAATATGTATGTTTTCATACGTAGCGTCTATGTACCGTCTAACTCCTCACTTCTAACTCCTCACTCCTCACTTCTAACTCCTCACTCCTCACTTCTAACTCCTAACTTCTAACTCCTAACTTCTAATGTCTAAAGTCTATTTCAGTACTGCTTTCACATCCGTCACCATGTCTTTGTGCTGCTCGTCAGGCTTGGTCAGCTCTGATGTGAGAGCGATGTTGCCTGCTTTGTCCTTGGTGGTGAATGTACCCGTATAGACGATGTCGCTGTCGAAGATCAGCGTGGCCTCGACTTTTACCTTATAGGTTCCCTGCGGTACAGCCTTACCCTGTTCGTCAGTGAAATCCCATGTGAAAGTCTGTATGCCGCTGTTCTGCGGTGTGGCACCTGTGACAGCATCCAACTGTACATCCGTCTTCTCCTCTGCTTTCGAGGTCTTCACCCATATCGGAACACAAGCTGGGCGTACGATGTAGCCACGTTGTGCTTTCTCGCCACCACGGGCACGGCCTTTCGTTGTGTACGAAGTGACAAAAAGTGTCTTTACGAACTCACCCTTTTCGTTCTCAATCCAAACAGCATACTGGTTGGAGCCAGGGCCTGCCTGTTTTTGGTAGTTGAACGTTACTTCAAGGGTGTTGGCTTTTCCCTTCTTGTTTTGGGCAACTGCGGGTAGTACAAGCAGCACAGCTGCGAGAACTGCGATGATAATTCTGTAATGTCTCATAAACGTTTTATCTAATAAAGTGTATAGTTGATAGTTTATTGTTTAAAGTCAGTTCAAAGTTCAAGAGTTCAAAGGTTAATTGTTTTGAGGTGAGAGGTGAGTGGTGAGAGGTGAGAGGGAGCCCCCTCCCTACTCCCCCAAGGGGGAGTGTTAACATTCTACATTTTACATTCTACATTATGCATTATGCATTATGCATTGTCTTACCTCATACTCCTTACCTCTTACCTCTTCATTAGTTAATAATTTGGTTTAGTAGGTTAATAGGCAAACGTCTAGCGTCTAAAGCCTAAAGTCTATTTTTCTTAATTCTTAACTCTTAACTCTTAACTTCTAAAGTCTAAGGTCTAAAGTCTCAGGAGAGATGACAGAGTTGAAGGGGACAGCTTTCTCTTCACTTGACTGATGCCCGAACATGTGAGAGATGCTAGTGCTGCTTCGTCTCGTCTTTGTTTCCTCTTTCTTTGGCTCGCGGGTAGGGTCGTTGAAAAAGACATCCCATTCCGCATCGTCTTGGTAGAGCAATACTTCTTCCTTGCCGTCAGCCGAAAGGTATAATCTTTTGGTTGCGTTTTCAGACACCTCTTCTTTAGAGAAGATGTAGCCCATCTTGATGATTTCATCCTCGACAAGACTGAGTGGAATATCATCTTTACTGTATGTGAAGACGTTGCAAAAGACTCCTTTTTCTTCATTGACCAAGACAAACAGGTTGAATTCGCGTCTGGGGTCGAGCGGATACCACATGGCTGGTGAACCATCGATGGTTCCGATTTCTTTCAGGTAGTTATACACACCCGATTCTTTCATATACTGCATTGCTTCTTCCTTGGTGGCACCGTATGGAACGAGTGGCTTGAGGGCATAGAGGTGTTCCCTTGAGTCTTGGTACCATGCATCGAAGTCGTCGTATGGGCCGACATAGGTCTTGTAGAACAACTGAGGGGTATCGTCGTAATAGTATGAAATACGTGTTCCTGGTTTCAGACTGATGGGCTGGTTCCACCACACGCTCCAGAACAGATTATCTTCGGGATGCCAATGGAAGAGGATGGAGTTCATGTTGCCTTCGGTCAGCACAAAGTATGGATAATAGGACTCATTAGGATACAGATAAGTAGACGACAGGTTTACTTCGGGAGCGTATTCTATGCGCTCAGCATCGCTCAAGGCTGGGTCAAGATAGATGCCGATGCCTTGTTTCTGGATGGAGAGACTGATGGCGTCGTTTAGGTTCTCTGTACGATTCACATTCACGTCGATCATGGTTCCTGCAGCCTTTGGTGTCATCTCAACTAAGCCGATGGAGCCGTCGATGGTCACGGTTTGTGACACCACTCCCAAAGCCCTGTAATACACAACACGCTTTCTGTCCTTGAAGATTTTTACTGTTGAGAGCTGATCCTTGTCCTGCAGCTCCCACAGCTGATAATTGTCGAAAATATGTTGGAACGCCACGAAGGTGTAGGTACCGTTGGTCAGTCTGCCAGCATCGAACGTGATTGGAGCTAAGTTGTCAATCGTGTCCGTCATTTCCTTCACGAGGTAGCCTTCTTCATCGTAAATCAGTACCGCACCCACAAGTTTGATATCATCATTCTGTAGTATACTTGATGCACTATTTGGTATCTTCAACTCATTGTACAAGAAATCGGTATTCAATTGAATCAATGCACGCCCCGAGTTGTCTGTGGGGTTGTCATCGGTAGAACATGCCGTCATGGCAAACATAGCAATAGCAAAGCCTATCAAGGTTGATAGCTTTCTCGATTTGTTAGCATAATAGTTCATCATAATTAAAAAGGTTTATGTTATTAATAATGTTTGATTTGTTTCTTCTTTTTTTCTTAATTCTTAACTTCTAACTCTTAACTCCTAACTCCTAACTCCTAACTCCTAAGGTCTAACGTCTCCAACCACCATCACTTTCTTTCCTCCAACAATATAAACTCCTTTGGGTAGGCCATCGATTGACGTGGTTCCGCGTCGAACAAGATGTCCGTCAAGTGAATAGACGTTATTGTTCGTTGGAGCTTGGTTGTCGTCGTTGAAAGCAATGATGTCGTTTATACTTGATGGCAGTTCGTTGTTGTTTGACTTGCCATAGACGTTTGTCTGGTAGAACTTCACCTTGTATGGCCATTGTTCGGCTGTACTCTCGCTCTCCCAGCTGAGCCAGTTGCGTGTCCAGTATGATGTTGGAGCACCGCTCACTACGAGCCAGAGGTATGAGCAGTTGGCAGGACATTCGAAGGACAGCAGCTGTTCTGGTTCGTTATAGGTGGCTGTAGCGATGTCGCCATAGATGCGGGTTCCGTCTTTCTGCAGGGCTACGAAGCCAAACTTCCATCCGGCCTTTGTCTTGTTGTAGGTGGTGTAGCCGCTCTTACCTGCTTCGCCCACCAGCTCTACATAGACGGTCTTGCCGCCAGAGGGGACGTTGAGGCGAATGGCATTATGTCCGAAGTTCTCGATGCAGTTGGCAGCAGTAGGGGAGAAGAATCCCTCGCTGTCGCTGGTGAGCGCTGTCTGCGAGCGTTTGCCAATGCTACTCTTTCCACGGTCTCTGATAGGGTCGAGGTCGAAGGTGGTCATGCGTGCACCATACTCCCACATCTCGTTGTTCAGCTGGTCGAGTTTCTCAGCCGTCGTACCGCTCATGGTGAGCTTCATATAGGTCTGTAGCGGGTCGTCCGGACTCTTGCATTTGTTCCACATCTGGGCGATGATGTCCATGCCGTGCTTGTGGCAGAAGTAGTCTTGGATGAAGTAGTTGTTGTAGCGCAAGTCTACACACAAAGGATGGCGGTGCAGGCCGTTGATGGTATTTGTAAACCACTCGTTGTTGAACTGCATCTGGGGGTAGAACTTATATGCCTGCCATTGTGCGCACATCTCCCAAAAGACGTTGAGTGTCGATGTGCCCCAGTTGTACATCCATCCGTTCTGGTCGTTGTTGTCGCAGTGGGTCTGATACTGGAAACAATGGCCAATCTCGTGAGCCACGGTCTGTCCGTCGCGTGAGGTATAGGCCCAGCGTGAGAGTGTGAGCAGTCCTATCTTGTCGTCTATGCCGCTTCCGCTGGCTTCCCATTCGTCGGTATAGCGCAGGCGGATAATCATCTTATAGGTGTCGGTCTTCGACTTGCCTTGGTTGGTGGTGATGAATTTCAGACTGTCGGCATAGAACTCGAATATCTTGTCTGCATTGTCGAGGATGGTCTCCACGGCAGGCGGTATCTGTGTTCCGTAGCCTGCCTCCCAGAACAGAATCCAATGCTTCGATTGCAGTGACCGCTCGTAACTCCATTGGCTTGTGTTGTTCTTCAGTTGAGCATCTGTGCCGCATGCATTGGTGCTGCAATAAATCTTCTTGTCAACAGTTGCGATGCGTGTGTTCAGCGTGTTGGTGGCTGTTGTGAGTTGTGCTTTGGTCAGTGTATAGTCCACCATTTGCTGACGTGCCGTCTCTATAGCCGTCTGAAGTGTGGCGAGTGTTGATGCCTTGCGCTCCACGCCTTCCCACCATCCCACAACCTTCAGGGCGTAGTCGATGCGTTTCTGTAGGGTAGTGTAGAGGGCCAGCGAGGCTTCACCCTGACTGATGGCATCAAGCAGCGTCGTTTGTGCTGACTGTAGGGCTTCCAAGTCGTAGGTCGTGTTGCCCTCGTCATCCTTGCCTGTACCTTGTAGTGCCGTAGTGGCTTTGTCGATGGCTGCGGTAAGCGTAGCGGCTACATCCTGCTGTATACCCTTGGCCAGTATCTCCTGACCTATGTCAACAATTTTCTGTAGTTCGAGGGCATAGTCGTTCTGCGTCACCTCACCCAAGTATTGCAGGATGAAGTTGTCCACGCACAGATAGTTGCCCGTAGCGTTCTCTGCCTTCAGGCCTATCTCTATGTCGCTTTTCTCGTCGAGAATGGCAAAGGACAGCGTGTATTCCTTCATCGATGTCACCTCGGCCTTGGTCGTACCAGCCACGAGGCATACTCCTGTCTGTGCCGCCCCTTTGTTCGTGGTGCTGTTATTGCCACTCTGCTGGATGTGCAGAGCCGATGCTTTCAGACGGTAGCGACCTTGAGGCAGTCTTTTCAGCGTCTGCATGACAGATGCATCGCCTATCTTCTGACCGATGCTCACCCACGACTCCAAATAGTATGTGCCTTTCTTCCTGCTGAACACTGAGTTGTTCTGCGTGCTCATGTTGCGTACTGTCCATCCCGTCGTGCCGTCAGTCTCAAACGAAGGATTCTGTATCAGACTGGTGCGGTCGAGAGGATTCTGTTCTGAGGCGTTTTTCAGTCGATAGGCCTCCATCGTCTCAGTCAGGTTGTAGGTCGCTTCCAGCACTTCTGGCATCGTTGCCTCAGCTTTGTCATAGACTGCTTGGGCGGCATCGATGACAGCTTTCAGTTCGTCTGCACCGATACCAGACCCGTTGCCATAAAGACTGTTGGCTGAGCTCAGGGTTGTGTGCAGTTTGGTCTTGCTGACAGTCATGTCCTGACCCAGAATCTGCACATAGTCGATAAGCAGACAAGCTGAGTTGGCACTTCCTCCAGCTGCGGCCTTGTAACCTATCTGTATCTTGCCGGAGGTTGATTTGGTAAGCGTGAATGTTATCTGGTCAAGTGTCCATGCCTTGCCTTTGTAACTCGTCCGTGAGGAACTGACAGCCGTACCGCTGTTGGGAATCCACGACAGCTGCGACAGACCGCCTGTGGCCGTCTTTCCGTTGTATGTCGGCACGTTGATGGTGTAGGTGCCAGCGGGTAGGGTGACGGACTGCTGATAACAGAAGGTCTGCTCCCAGCCTGTTGAGAGGGCAAGGGCACCGCCAGCCTCACCATCGTAGCCTGTGGCAGGTACGATGGCACCGTTGAACGTCCCCTTGAAGCCAAACTCATAGACACCTGTAATGGTGTAGTCGGCACTCAGCACGGGAGTCCAACCATCTATCTCTTTGATCTCCTGAGTCACCTTGGCTGTACTGGTTGCAGGGTAGTCGAACCCTGTGTCAAAGCCATAGTTCTTCAAGTAATACTTTGTCACATCCGACTGTGCTGTCGATGGTATTGCGGTAACAATGGCCAGTAAGCAGGCCAGGCAAAAGGATTTGGTTGTCATCATAGATCTGTCTGTAGTTTTATATTCGCTGCAAAAATACAAAAAAAATTTTAAAGTATAGCGTTTCATGTATAGAGAATCGAAAAAACACAGAAAAAAGCGCAATAAGTATGCATTATGCAAAATAATTATAGTTCAAGAGTTCAAGGTTCAAGGTTTATAGTCAGGTTAGTAGGTTAATAGTTTAGTAGTTTAATAATTTGTTGCACAGATAGCACAGATTTTAAACAAAAACATTTCAAAACAGCTTTTTCATTGTTCAAGTGCTTTGCACTTCTGTTATCTGTCTTATCATTCCTACTGGTGAACGAGTTCCCCGATAGTTCTGATAACCCATCTAACAAGCCTAAGGCTTATGAACAATTCAAAAGTAAAAAACAAGAAAAACAATTGTTAATGTTAACGTGCCGCATGGTGTTTTTGAGCGAAAGCGACTGTTTTTTACTTAGCCAAGGGTGTATCCCTTTGGGATGCAGATGAGGATGGAAGGCTGAGATAGGAGCTTGCTCATAAGCTCAGGATTGCGACCTCAAATGCAAAAGCTCGTAGAGCTACAGCCTTGACTAAGCTGTTTTCCCTGTTTTTGTTATAATTAATAAAGCACACCTCACTGTGCCAATCTTTATCACACCTTACTAAAAGCCGATTCTGGCTTTTCGACGTGGAATGTCGAATGGTAAGATGTCCTCAGGAATCAACGTGAGCAGCTCATGCTTATCCTGTGGATGCTGATTTACGCAACGTGATGCATGTTGGATATAGATTCGCTCCAGCTGGTTGGCTACAAAGCGTGCGTTTCCCCATGTCTCTGGGTCGCGTACCATATAAGCCTGTGCGAGCATTCCGCGATATTTTTCCCATGCAGGGTTCGTAAACTGATAGTCATAGTCCTTGATTCGGTGAAGGGTAATCTCCAGCAATTCATCAACGGTGAAGTCCTTGAACTCGAACTTGTTTGGAAAGCGCGACTGCAGGCCAGGGTTCATGTCAAGCAGTTTCATCATCGGCTCTTTGTAGCCACACAGCACGATGGCGATGTCACGCTGGGTCTCATCAGCCAATATGTTCATCATCAGCTGTATGACCAGCTTCCCAGGGTCGTTTTCGTGTTTGCCGTTCAGCAGATAAGCCTCGTCTATCATCAGCACGCCACCTTGAGCCATGTCCAGCACTTGTTTCATGGCTCGTTCTTCATCACCCCAGAGGGTTCCGATGAAAGACCCGCGGTCGCAGACCACCACATGTCCTTTAGATAGTGCTCCTGCCTGACGCAAGAGAGAACCGAAAATTTTGCAAACCGTCGTCTTTCCAGTTCCAGGGTGACCAAGGAATACGCTGTGGAGCGACACCTCATGCTGTTTGCTGTCAGGAAACAGTTCATGCATCATCTTGTTGTAACGGGTGAGCGCCACCAACTCATCCATGCGTCGTTTGATGTCGTCACATCCCACCAGTTTGTCCAGCTCCTCACGAGGATTTGCAATGGGGCGCAGTATGTCAACCCTGACACTGATGTTGTGGTTCTGCTCAATAATCCCAGTTGGATAACGGATATCAGACAACGGGTCATCATCTTCTCCTGAGAGAAAATCATACGCTTCTTCGTCTTCTTCGTCTTCTGTGTCTTCTTGGTCTTCTTGGTCTTCTTCGTCTTCTGTGTCTTCTTCACCATGATCCATCTCGTTGTTGATAAAGTCATTCAGCAATCGTTCAAAATCCTCGGCTAAGTCATCCGAACTGCTGTCTTCCTCTTCATTGACTGTTGACGGTGGTGTCAGCATGTCTTTGATGGCCTCCATGACCATTGCCCCTTTCATAAGTTCATCATCATTATTCACCCCAATGGTCCAATCAGCCAGACCATCCAGATGGTCTATCACCGTGACATTCTTCTCCTTCCATATCCTTTCCATATCCTCTGCATTGGAAAAGATACTGCCAGATAGCAGCACGCCTTGCATCTTTAGGCTTATCGCAGCCTCCTTCAACTTTTGCTCTATCAGCTTCATTGTCTCGGAGAGTTGCCATACAGGGCTGATGCGGTAGCTGGATGCTGTAAAATACAGCGGATTCTCACCGTTGTACGAATCCTCATCGGCCAGTTCATCCTTATTCTCATACTTATCCAGACAGACCACTACCATGCACATGTGGTCTATGTAGAGGTAGATGTCGTTATCTTTCAGATAGGGACCGATGCCCTTCAGATGTTCAGAATAAACAGCAGGGTCTTCTGCCATTGTGTCGAGGTGGCTCTGAATCGTCAACCTGTTCTGCCGTTTAAACCCCGATATCAATCTTTTCAGTTTACTTATATTTCTCATAATTTCTTAACTTCTAACTTCTAACTTCTAACTCCTAACTCTTAACTCCTAACTCCTAACTAACGAGTAGGGCACACAAGAGCATCGGCAAGCGCACATGCACCAGCCTACATTAACTAAAGAGTCATCCTAAGGGATTTCTCTATCACACAACCTAATTAAATTGTAGCAATAAGTCAAAGAGCACCAAAGATTCTTGAGGTATAACCTCAAAGATCGCAACAAACGACATAACACAAATCATCCGTCGATTCATAGACTAAGTATTAACTTCGTCTTAGAACCGCTCGGCATCTGACTGTTTTCCCATGTCTTTTGTTCATTCTCTTTTGCTACAATTAGTTTGTTTTTGTGATAGATTTTTGATTTGCGGCTGCAAAGGTATGTATAATAAATGAACTGACCAAATGTTTTTCCATAATTTTTTTGCCGCATCAATAAAAACAGTGTTTAGTATGAAAGATAAAAAAGTGCTACGGAGAAAAAACAATATATTCAAAAGCTGGCGTTCTCTAAAGTCTAACGTCTAGCGTCTAAAGTCTTTTTTCTTAACTCTTAACTCTTAATTCTTAACTCTTAACTTCTAGCGTCTAAAGTCAAATATAGTGTAAGTTGTAACGCAAAGGTGCGATTTTGGAAGACGAAAAAGGGAAAAAGAGCCGTCATTTTCTCTTTTTCGATAATTTATTCACTTCAATTATTCTTTTTCAAAGAAAAAAATGTATATTTGCAGACGAATAGTTTCGTCCGCAACTGAACCAATAGCTAAAACGAGATTGAGGGATGATCCTTCCCTTGATTACATCGGATAGTTACTTGTTCAAAAATCATGGGCGTGGTTTAGCGATTGCGTTCTGTCCTCTGTAGGCTTTGAGCCTCCCAATCGTTTGCCACGTTCTGTTTGGAAAATGAAGATATAATAAAGATGCCAGTAGATAAACAAGTATTGTTACGGTATCAGGTTCTGAACAAGTGCTTCAGGAACAGATACAGGGAATACACCATCGACGACCTCGTTGATGAGTGCAACAAAGTGATAAATCAGGAATACACAGAAAAATGAAAGATAACAATCATTTCGCCATACAGCTTTTTGAGGGCAAGAAGGTTCGCATTGCATGGGATGCTGAACAGGAAAAGTATTATTTCTCTATTGCCGACATCGTAGAAGTATTAACAGATAGCACCGATGTCAAGCAATACGTAAAGCGTATGCGTGCACGTGACCCCGAGTTGAATTCCAAGTGGGGTACAATTTGTACCCCTGTTGAAATGCTTGCTCCTGATGGTAAACCACGCAAGACAAATGCTGCTGATTTAAAGGGTAATATTCCCGTCAGTCAAACCCGCAGACAATGGCAGAAAACAAACGAATCGCTAAAGAAGGTGGTAATGTAGCTCGTGAGGCACGCCAAACGATGGAGCGCCGCTTGGGCCATTCTGTAGTATCTCCAGAGCGAGCTTCAGACTATATTAAGAGCATAGAAAGCTCAAAAGAAGACAATAATGATACTGAGGAATGAAAAAACTGCAAATCGTAGCGTAGGCCAAATACGGATCATGAACCCTGAAACTTGAAACATGAATCTTGAAACCAAAAGTCGGCTTATCCCTTCGGAGATGGTTCGAAGATGGCTCTTGGACAAGCCAAGCGGCAAAGCCGAGCGCGGAGATGGAAGAAGGAAGATAGAAAGAAGTAAGGAAGAAGTTAAACGAAAATAATAAATGACAGCAACAGATAAATTTATAGCATTGACACGCAAGGGCGAGGATACTAGGATAGAGTACAAGACCTGCACGGAGGAGATATCGGAATCCCTCTACGAGTCTGTGTGTTCGTTCCTCAACCACAGCGGCGGGCAGATTCTCGTGGGTGTGCAGAACGACGGCACTATCATCGGCGTGAATCCCGACAAGGTGGAACAGCTGAGAACTGACATCGTCAACTCTATCAACAATCCTGAACTGTTCCTGCCCTGTCCTTATTTCACGCCTCGCATCATGGATGTGGAGGGTAAGGAGGTGATGCTAATAGACATCCCCAGCGGGCAGTATGTCTATCGCTTCAAAGGTCGCTATTGGGACCGTAACGACGATGCCGACATCGACGTGACCGACCAGCCAGAACTGTTGTTATCAATCTTCGAAAGGAAGAATCCCCACCTCTTTGAGGAGAGATTTGTAGAGGGCCTTACAATGGAAGGTCTCGACCCCAAAACATTCCAGTATTGTCGCAATATTATTCAATCTCGGCAACCCTCACATGCATGGCTGCAACTCTCTGACGAGGAAATACTGATAGCCACTCATTTGGCAGTACATGATGGTGACAAACTGAAGATTAAATATGCTGCGTTGATACTTTTCGGAACAGATGATGCCCTTGCAGAACTGATGCCACGATACAGGTTTGAGGCTCTTTTCCACATGTGTACTCATGCCGACTATGAGGACATGAATAAATTCCCCAACCGCTATGACGACCGTCGAACAATACGGCAGAACCTGATTCGTGTGTATGATCAGCTGGCAGAGTTTGTCGCCCGCTACATGCCAGACAAGTTCTACCTGTCGCCAGAAACTGGTCAGAGGGAAGACCTGCGATGGAATTTGATGCGTGAGATTGTGGGTAATATGTGCGTGCACACCGATTTCAGCAGCGGCTACGCCTGCTTCTTCCACGTGTTCAAAGACCGAGTGCTGACCAAGAATTCCACTCGTCTCCTGCCAGAGATTCCAGAGGGTGAACTGACCATCCATCAGCTGAGTAACTATACGAAGAATCCGCTGCTGGCGAGAGTGTTCCATGAACTGCATTGGGTCGAGGACTTAGGATCAGGTGTCCGTAACATCCTGCGCTATGCACCCCT
>JAFZYE010000072.1 GCA_017616445.1 Bacteroidaceae bacterium | reverse complement strand
CACCATAACCATCGCGATGGCACCTGCAGCATGAGCAGACGTCAGACCGAACATCATATTTCCATCAGCCTTCGACAGACGGAAAAGAAGACTGGAGATATAGGCTGCTACTGCCTTTCCGAATGTACCGAAGAAGGCTATCAGAAACACAATCCACAGCATGTCGATGCCAGTGAACAGCGTGCGCACATTGATAAGCATGCCAACACCGATTAGGAAATAGGGGATGAACAGGGCATTGCCGATAAACTCGATACGGTTCATCAGGGGTGACACGTGTGGAATGTATCTGTTGAGGATCAATCCGGAGAAAAAAGCACCGAAGATTCCCTCTATGCCGATGAGTGAAGTGAGTGCAGCGCTAAGGAACATGATGCCCAACACGAAGATGTACTGCATCACCGCATCACTGTATCGGCGCAGGAAATACCGTGTCAACTTGGGAATCAAAATGATACTGCCTGCACAGAAAGCGGCAAACTTCATAATGAAGAGAATCCAGAACAACCAGCCACTCCCACTTTCGAACGAGCCTGAGAGCGCAGCCAACATCACCAGAGCCATAAACAGCGAGATCATCGACGAACCAACGCTGAGCATCACACTCTGGTGACGCTGCAGACCGTAACGTCCGATGATGGGATAAGCAATAAGAGTGTTGGAGGCCATGATACAGCCCAAGAGGAACGAAGCTGTGGGTGAATAGTCGAGCAAGGTCATGGCCATCACATACGTCAGTATCAGTGGCACGAAACAGGTGAGCAGTCCAAAGATGATAAACGATCGCGTATGTTTCTTCACGCCCTCCATATCCATCTCCAGTCCAGCAAGGAACATAATATAATAGAGTCCCACCCTGCCAAAAAGTTCAAAGGAGTTGTCGCGTTCAAGAATATCGAAACCATATTGTCCAATCATTACACCCGCCAGCACCATACCGATGATGTGCGGAATACGCAACTTACTCATCACAATTGGCGCAAAGAGGATGATCAGCAACACCACAAAGAAGATCAGTGTCGGGTCAGTAATCGGCAAATATGATACCAATAATGTCATTCTGAGTGCAAAGTTACGACTTTTTTTTCTTTTTACGAAAAATATTCGTAACTTTGCAGCCAAATTGTAACCAATTAAAGAAATTAGGTAAGATGAAAGTAGCAATTGTAGGTGCAAGTGGAGCTGTGGGACAGGAGTTCCTGCGGATTCTCGACGAGAGGAATTTCCCGATGGATGAACTGGTGCTGTTTGGTTCAGAGCGCAGTGCAGGCAGGAAATATACCTTCAAGGGAAAAGAGATTGAAGTGAAGTTGCTTCAGCATAACGATGATTTCAAGGATGTTGATATCGCCTTTACCTCTGCTGGTGCAGGCACATCTAAGGAGTTCGCAGAGACCATTACCAAGTATGGTGCCGTCATGATCGACAACTCCAGTGCCTTCCGAATGGACGACGATGTACCCCTCGTAGTGCCTGAGTGCAATGCCGAGGATGCCTTGAACCGTCCTCGTGGCATCATCGCTAACCCCAACTGCACAACGATTATGATGGTGGTAGTGCTCCAGCCATTGGAGAACCTCTCTCATATCAAGCGCATCCACGTGGCATCCTATCAGAGTGCCTCTGGTGCTGGTGCAGCCGCTATGGCTGAACTCCAGCAGCAGTATAAGGAGATGGTTGAAGATGGTGAGGTGAAGACCATCAAGAAGTTCGCCCACCAGTTGGCTTACAACGTCATTCCTCAGATTGACGTGTTCCAGCCCAATGGCTACACGAAGGAAGAGATGAAGATGTACAACGAGACTCGCAAGATTATGCATACCGATGCCAAGTGTTCAGCTATGTGTGTCCGTGTCAGTTCGCTTCGCTCTCACTCTGAGTCTGTATGGATTGAGACCGAGCGTCCCATCAGCGTCGAGGAGGCCCAGAAAGCCATTGCCGTTGCTCCTGGCTGCACGCTGAAGGATGATCCTGCTACATTAACCTATCCCATGCCGCTTGAGACTGCTGGCAAGGATGATGTCTACGTAGGTCGTATCCGCAAGGATCTGAGCGACGACTGTGGTCTGACATTCTGGCTCTCTGGCGACCAGATTCGTAAGGGTGCTGCTCTGAATGCTGTTCAGATCGCTGAGTACCTTGTAAAGGTAGGCAATGTTAAGTAAAGTCATATATAGGGCAGTCTGTTTGGCTGCCCTATTTTTTACCCTCGCTTGTGGAGGTGGTGATGACGATGGTCGTCGCTTGGGCGAGATGATCGTTGGTACTTGGCAGCGAGGCTGGGGCGAGGGCGATGTCATTATCGAAGGCGACACAGAACTCACACCAGATAACTTTACTTATGACCGTTTTGAGTTCCACGGCGATGGCAGTTACAACGGTATGGTGCGCAAAGGAACCTTTGTGGCCTACGATATTAATGGTTTTGTCATCTTTGAAGGCAATTACCAATGCGACAACCACAACTTGAGGTTGGAACCCAATGGCGCAGAGAAAATGTTGGCACAAGTGGTATCCTTTACCGATGATACCATCGTGCTGCGTTATGAGAACGAAGATTATAACGTTACCGTCACCATCATCGTCCGCAAACTCTAATCTTCTTCCTCTACTTCATTAGCGTGGAAAATGTAGTCGACGACCACTTGACTATAAGCTGAGAAATATCCCAGACATCCGCCTGTAAAGTTCCGAATAGGATTGGTATTTGTGTTGTCCATGATCTGCATGGAGTACAGATAATCATAGGCTCGTTGGTCGATGGCTCGTAACTCGACATGCAGTTTG
>JAFZYE010000012.1 GCA_017616445.1 Bacteroidaceae bacterium | reverse complement strand
TTGAGACCCCAATTCTCTACATTGATGATCTCAGCACCCTTCTCAGTGAGATAAGCCTGATACTTTTCTACCGCTTCCTTTATCTGCTGATCAGATAAAACGGGAGTTAAAATGAAAACGGTTTCGTACTGATTCATAATTTTGAATTTGTTTAATAATTTTATTTATGCTTACGCCCCAAAGCGCAAAGCGGCTGCAAAGTTAGTAAAAATTTACCATTTAACAATTTACTATCCACTATTTTCTTACAAAAACAGGTGTTTTTCTTGAAAAAAGCACCGATTCTTAAAAATAATTAGAAAGAAATGGTTGCCGTATCGTTTTTTTTTACTTACTTTGCAGAACAAAATGCAAATCAGCAATCAATAACAAAAACAGATATACAATGGGAAAAGACATTAAAAATTATGTAGGTGCAATCATGGCTTTAGTTGGTGCCCTCCTGATGATTCTTGCAACCTTCGTTCCTGCTATGGCCGACCTTTGCGACCAGAACTGGTACACCGCAGGCAGTTTAATACTCATCATCGGCGGCATCATTGCCCACGTAGTCATCAACAAATACTTCAGCAAAGAAGCAAAGGTGATCAGCAACGAATAAGCTAAGTGAACTAAGCCGTGCAATGCAGCAAACTAAAGGCGGGATTCTTGAATCTCGCCTTTTCTCTTGGGTCACAGGTAAAAGTCTGCGTTAAGTATTCAATAAATAAAAAAGCTCTAGAGACAAAAATATTAATAATACTTGCCTGTGATGCGAAGCCAAAATAATAAAAAGTAGGTGTTTTCTTCTAAAGTCTAGTGTCTAGCGTCTAAAGTCTTTTCTAGAATACGTCAGCTTTTTAATATTTTTTCTTCGAGTGGTTCTTAGCTGAAAGCTTTGAATAAGCATCAAAGGATGTGAGTCAAGCTTGCTTGAAATCACAGACTATGAGGGTTAGTCTAAAAGATGCGAAGAGCATCTGAACCACGATGAAGTATTTTTATTATATTTGTTAAAAACTACATAGGAATTTGCAGATGCCTTTTTGTTACATCAATTCCTTTATTTTCGCCAACACCTCCAAATCCGCAGGCAACCACTTCACACTATCCAACTCATCCTTCGTCAGCCAGCATGCTGCCTCATGCTCGTTCAGATGCAATGCCTCCGTCAGCAACGAACAGAGATAGCAATGCATGGTTAGATGGAACTTGGGATAATCATACTCCACCGTACAGAGGAACTCATCCACGCTGATCTCCGTCGAAAGCTCCTCACGAATCTCCCGCTTCAGTGCCTCCTCCGGCGTTTCCCCAGCCTCCATCTTCCCGCCAGGAAACTCCCACCAGTCCTTCCACTCACCATATCCCCGCTGCGTGGCGAATATCTTATCACCCTTGCGAATAATCGCTGCTACGACTTCTATCTGTTTCATAAAAATACTTTCTAAAGACATTTTGACGTTTTCGATGGAATCAACCTGTCCCGTGGCATTCTATTCTGTCTCGTCCAGAACCCAACAATCATCAACATACATTGTTGTTCCATAATAACTATTAACTCCAAAAACAAAATAAGTAGCAGTTGGTGGCACCTGTATTGTTTCGTCGAACACTTGCCAAACACTTAAATTGTGAGGCAAATATGCCAGCCCGTAACCTCCACCACGAATAATGTAATATGTATTTTTATCGTATAAAGCTTTCAACTCATCGGCAGAAATAGTTGAAACCTCAGCAGATTGTGTTCTAAAATAACAATATGTCCGGGCTCCCTTATCTTTCCATTGCTCCACATAGTAATGGAAACGGATTCTTATCCTACTGCTAGGTTCTACAGGAATACACTGATCAACAGTTGCAGTAGAACCTGTCTGCGTTGATTGCATCTTTGCAGAATACTTCCCTTCAAATACTACTTTATAATTTCTTGTTACATTAAAATTGTTATGGCAGAGCCAGTAGTTAAGAATATCGTAGCGAGTAATTGTGTTCCAATCCTCAAGCCCCCCATTCCTAAGGAGGTTTTTCTTTTCAACACTATCAAGGTTGGTAGTATTATCATTATCATTATTATTATAATTAGTGGTGCAATTATCTTCTGAGTTTGTGTTGTTGTTAATCTCTGTTTCTATCAGTTCGGCAGGATCATCAGTAGTACAACTAACTAATAAAACAGACATCAAAAGCATAATGCCATAAATAAAGTAATCTGTGTATTTAATAATCTGATAAGACATTTTTCCGTTTTCTTTAAATCTCCTCAAAACCTAATGATTTCAAATACTTATAAGTGCCATCGTAATAATCTGGCAAACGTGTAGGATCTTCAGGGAAACCCTCAGGCGTGAGACGGCTATTGCCCTTAGGAATACAAATGATAATTCCTTGACGAGCACGAGTCAGTAATACACGATAAGCGTTGAGCATATACTTCTGAGTCTCTTTATTGTTTTCTGCGTTCCACTTGTTCTTACCGTTGAACTTATAGAAACTCCAGGTTCCATCATCATATCGCATATCAGCATCCCAAAGCACACAGGCATAGTCAAGTTCCAATCCTTGCACTTGTATCTCTGTAGCGGCATCTTCCAAATAGTTTGAAGAACGAATGTCGGTTTTGTCTTCAAGAAACCAATGAACGGCATTATCCTCGTCCTGAGCTAGAATATGTACGGCTAAAGGTTTAAAGCGTGCAGCCACCTTGGTTACAAGGATTCCTGTCTGCTGAGTTCCACGAGCCTGTTTTCTCAACCAAGCCCTAGCGGTATCCATATCACGAGTCAGTACGATAGGATATCCCCTGTCTGTAACATCTTTATATAGCTCTGCAGCATCTGAGCGGAAGGCGAGCATAGACTGGACAAATGCAGAAAGCGTCTCTGCTCTAAAAGAGCGAAGACTGACTGCCAAATGCAAATCTTCTGCAAATGTCACTTTAGGATTATCTTTAAGCAATTCATTAACGCGACCTTCAGCATATTCCGCATCAGTTAGCCTGTCTGAAATATAAACATCCCAATGCTTGAACATCGAATTCAAAGCCTTTATCCATTCCGTAATACCAGCTTCGCCTGTATTGATTTCCTGACCACCTCCCACAAGACAAACGATGACAGCCCAATCTTCTCGTTGGTCGAGCGACCAAATCAAGAACTCTGCCTCCGACATAGGGAAGTTAGGCACCTTCAGCTTATTACCATACGTACCACCTCGTTTCAAGTAGTCGGCTATACGTTTATGCGTCCAACTGCGCTGAGCCTCGTCGAAAATGGCAACATGCTCCACCTCGCCATAGCCTGTATGCTCCAAATGGATAGCTTTCTCTGGGTCTATCTCCACGATACCATTCTCGACTGGATTTTTAATCTTGGCCAGCATATTGTCTCGATAGCGGTGAATAATCTGGATGAATTCGCTCACTTCACGTCTTGAGTCCGAGAGATTCTTTCGTTCACCTTTAGCTACACATTTCTTCTGATTATCACGTGCCAACGCTTCTGTCAGCACAGCCACAAGAGGTCCATTACCAGACAAATAAACGGCACCATTCTCCTTATTCAAATCACCATCCTTATATGTCTGCTTAATAGCCACATCCAAACCCACAAGTGTTTTGCCCGCTCCAGGAACACCTGTCACAAAACAGATGCTTTTCTTCTTTTGTGCTTTGCTTTGCTCGATAATATGGAGAATATAATTGATGGTACGATCTGTAGAAACCTTGTCAGCTTCGTGGCGAGTGATATCTTCAACCGAGTGGTTCTCATATAGCGCACGAGCTGCTTCGATAATGGTCGGCGTGGGTGTATATGGACTGATAATCCAATTGTCTATTGTCCCTGCACTTGTCGTTTTAGCATGATTCAAGACATTCATGATTAACTCTTGAAGATTCTCTGCTCCAGATATCAGAGGGTTGTATATCTGGTCGTCATAGACAGAAGGCTGAAACTCTGTAGTCGATGAAATACGATTCGTTGGAATCAGAATCGGAACAATCACTTTATCATGGCTAAAACGGTGGAAGTTCTTCAGGTCAAGAGCATAATCCATCACCTGTTCCACATCAGCTTGTAGAGCATCCTTTTGCCCCACTTTGAACTCAAGGCAGAAGATAATTCCTCGTAATAATAGCACCACATCAATGCGCTTAGCCATGCGGGGAATTTCATACTCAAAAATGATTTGTGCATTCTCTTCTTTCCAAGGTGCCAATACCTGCTGTAAGATGTCTATCTCTCCCTTCCACGCCTCATCAGTTGTTGTTAATGCATCTCCGTGATAGTTGTTGTGAAGCGAGCCAAGCACAGCCAGAGATTCCTCTTCCAGAAACTCCTTAATAGTCGCTATGTATAAACATCTATTTGGCATATCTTGTTATAAGTATAATTGCTCAACTTGATTCTAGCTCTCTTAATCCATCTTCGAGCTATCTCCGAGGGTATAAGCCCTACTTTTTCTTCTTTCCCAGCATCTTCTTCTCTTCACTAGCCAATCTGCGCTCCACCTTTTTTACATCCTCAGCGGCTGGCAGGTCTTCGGGAATAATGCCGCGCTCAGTCAACATCTTGCGGACGGCAGCGTTATTATCTACATGTTCTTTGGTGATAGATACTTCACCATGAAGGTCTTTGGCTTGCACATTCACGCTGGTCATCTCAGCGGCAAAGTCCTTTGCTTTGATGCTGATAGTTGGTAGGAAGTCGGCCAAAGGACGACTTTGCGGCATACCCATCTTGCGTTTCATCAAATTGGTGCTGAGACGGAACAGCGCCTGGTCTCCCTTTGAACGAATGACGGCGAAGGTCTGGTCGTTAACGCCACGTTCATAAAGAATGCCTGAGAGTTTCTTTTCTGTTGCCTGCAGTTTTGCACGTGCTTTTACACGCTCCACCTCCAACAGGCGTTGCTCAATCAATTCTGCTTTACGTGTCTGCACTGCAAAGTACGTCTGAGCGAAGGCTATCTGCGGCTTACGTGGATCTCCGTTCTGTGCCACGAGATAGCAAGCATAGCGAGTGAGCATCACATCATCGATTTCGCGTTCAGATCCAGAACCCAGATTGACCATTTTGCTGACGTCAGCAAAATGGTCTGAAAGCGACTGTCCTGCATTGTTGCAAGCCTCTTTCGCCTTATCGATTACATTATTGAAATTGCGCCATTGGGTGTACCCGAACAATGAGCACAAACTACGTGCACTCCAACATTCTGTCTCATCTATCTTGCAAACCGCCTCTTCGTAACTCTTAAACAGAGCCATTATTTCTTCTTTCTTCATATCTTAGAATCATTTCTTTTCTGGTTGTTATATCTTTCTTCCTTTTTTCATCTACGAACCATCTACGAGCTATCTTCGAAGGTATAAGCCTACTGATGGGTTCAGATGTCATGATTCATGTTTGACCATAGTTGATTACTTCCCAATGACCAGTCTTATCAGAGCCCACACATTAAACTAGTTTTTACTCTTGTATTCACCATTCTAGCTCTCGCGTGCTTTTATCTTTACCATATCTAGCTATTGGTATTTTCCATTTACAAAAGTACGATATATATTTGAAACGACAAAACTTTTTGGGGAAAAAGCAGAAAAGTCCTAAATAATTTGGAAATGAGGGATTTATTTTGTATCTTTGCATTTGAATTCAGCATAATAGACACATACAACTCTATCAAATGCCGACATTGCCGACATGCAGACATTAAAAATCAAAACTATATATAAAAAAAATTAAAAAAGGTAATAATAAAAAAAATAAAATATATATAGTTTATAAAAATAATGTCGGCATGTCGGCATTATTAAGGAAATATCTATTAGAAACACCTACAGCCTACATTTTACATGCCGACATCACTTCTGCTTAATGGCGGCAGGAATTACGGATAAGACAAACATGAATCATATAAATCTTACGAATAGCATGAAAGATTCGTTGGATTCGAGCAAGTGATGCGCGAGATCCGAGCGAGACTAAGGGGCTGAATTTGCGAACCCTAAGGTTAGCAATTGCAAAGCCTAGGGTTAACAAGTGCAAACCCTAAGGTTTACAAAAAGCACCTCTCGGAAGCAACTGGCTGGAGTATTAAGCCTACATACAAAGTGTATCAAGCCTGCATACACTTCAAATTCAGGCTCCAAACGTTGGGAATTCAGGCTGAATACTATTAGGTCACACAGATAAGCACAGATTGCACAGAAATAAAAAAGCCTGCAGACAAAAATATTAAATGCTCTACGGAGAAAAAAAACAAAAACACCATGCGGTACGTTAGCATTACGAATGGATCAAGGAACACGGCTTCCGCAATCAAGGAACACGACAACGATAATCAAGGAAAAAAGCAGCTGTAATCAAGGAAAAAAAGAAAAAACTTCTTTGAAAAAATGAAAAAAGTTCCTAGAAAATTTTGGATTTGCCTACATGCCTACATAAAATCGCCATATCTAATTGTGTTACTGAAAGTTACAAAGTTTTCAGCCTACACAAAGCCTACACAAAGCCTACATAAAGTCTACATACCAAAAGCATCATAATCATGCAGAAAAAATGTAGGTATAATGTAGGCTTTATGTAGGCTTTGTGTAGGCTCAGGCCAAGCTATATTCACCCTTGCAGCTACCTGTACTAAGTTTTTTCGCCCTTATGAATGTAGGCATGTAGGCAAAAAGAAATTTTTGAAAAAAATTTTTATGAATCTCGCCTTTTCTGTGTCAGTTCCACACCACATCCTCCACACTCAGCTCCGATGGGTGGGTTTTGTTTGATGATGGAGATGGTGACCTCGTCCACACATGAGAACTGCTGGAGGATGGCTCGACAGATGCGTCCACAAACATGTTCCATAAGCTTCGAGGGAATCTGCATTTCCTGCTTCACGAGGTCGAACACCTTGGAATAGTCAACGGTATCGGTGAGTCGGTCGGAGCGGGTGGCTGACTCATCGGGCACAACAAGTTGGAGATTGACGGTGTACCAGTCTCCTACTACTTGCTCTTGGGGCATCACGCCGTGATAGGCAAAGAGGCGTATGGAATTGAGAGTTATTTTCATGAGACTATCCACATCGTGAGTGTCCACAGTTGGTGCAGATGAGGCATCCCTCCTGATAGACGAGGGTTTCCTGTCCGCAGTTAGGACATACCTGTCCGGCTGCCTTGGTGCCGTCCTGCACGTATTTCTTCAAGGCACGCTCCACACCGTTCTTCCAGGTATTGATGCTTTCGCTCTCGAGCTGCAGTGAACCAACGAGTTTGATGACATTGGTGAGCGGCATACGGTAGCGAAGCACACCGCTGATGAGTTTGGCGTAGTTCCAATACTCCTTGTTGAATCGCTCAGAGAGTCCTTCGATGGTGGTCTTGTAGCCACGGCGGTTCTCGAACTGGAAGTCGTAGCGCTTGACTCCGTTCTCATCGAAATTCTTGATGATATGTCCCTTGGATACGGTCTTAGGCAGTGCGATTCCGTCTTCGTCGTCGAGCACACCTGTAAAGATTTCGTAAGGATAGCCGTCGAGCAGTCCGACGAAAGCGACCCACTTCTCTTTGTTGTTCTGGAAGCGAACGACATCGCACTCGAGACTCTTTGGGCGTACTTCTGTCACTACTGGTGGCGGACAATTGACTTCCTCGTTCTCCTTCTTCTTGTTGGCTCCATCGCTCTTGGTGGAGATAAGTACCCCACTACGGCTTCCGTCACGATAGACGGTACAGCCTTTACAGCCACTCTTCCATGCCTCGATGTAGAGTTGTCCGACAAGTTCCTCGCTGACATCGTTTGGTAGGTTGATGGTGACAGAGATGGAGTGATCGACCCATTTCTGTATGGCTCCCTGCATCTTGACTTTCTCCATCCAGTTCACATCATTTGCCGTTGCCTTATAATAAGGTGAACGCTGCACGAGTGCATCAATCTCCTCTTGGGTGTACTTCTTCTCAGTATCGATTCCGTTCACTTTCATCCATGTCAGGAACTTAGGATGGTAGACGATATACTCCTCGAACGAATCACCCGTCTCATCGACGAAATCGACATGTACATTAGGATCGTTGGGGTTGACCTTACGGCGACGCTTATAGACTGGCATGAAGACAGGCTCAATGCCAGAAGTGGTCTGTGTCATCAGACTGGTGGTACCTGTAGGTGCTATGGTGAGACATGCGATGTTACGGCGTCCGTACTTCACCATATCGTCATAAAGCTGTGGATCGACGTTCTTGATGCGGTTGACAAACGGGTTGTTTGCCTCGCGCTTGGCATCATAGATTTCAAACGCACCACGTTCCTTAGCCATCGTTACTGAGCTGCGATAGGCCTCAACAGCTATGGTCTTGTGTACCTCGGTAGAGAAATAAGTGGCCTCGGGGGTTCCGTAGGTCAGGCCAAGAGCTGCCAGCATATCGCCTTCAGCTGTGATGCCCACACCTGTACGACGTCCCTGCTTGCTCTTGTTGTAGATCTTATCCCACAGCTTGCGTTCGCTTGCCTTGATTTCCTCGCTTTCAGGATCGCTGTCAATCTTCTCCTGAATGAGTCGTATCTTCTCAATCTCAAGGTCGATGATGTCGTCCATGATACGCTGTGCGTACCCTACATGAGCCTTGAACTTCTCGAAATTGAAAGAAGCATCCTTCGTGAAAGGCTTATCGACGTATGAATAGAGATTGATGGCCAAGAGGCGGCAGCTGTCGTAAGGACAGAGCGGAATCTCGCCACAAGGGTTCGTCGAGATGGTCTTGTAGCCAAGGTCGGCATAGCAGTCGGGCACACTCTCGCGGATGATGGTGTCCCAGAACAGCACGCCAGGCTCTGCACTCTTCCATGCGTTATGCACAATCTTCTTCCACAGCAGGCTGGCATCCACCTCTTTCTGGAAGGTAGGATTGTCAGAATCGATGGGGTACTGCTGCATGAACATCTCGTTGTTGACGGCTGCGTTCATGAATTCGTCCGTGATGCGCACACTGACATTGGCACCCGTCACCTTACCTTCGGTCATCTTCGCGTCGATAAACGCTTCGGAATCTGGATGCTTAATGGACACAGACAGCATCAATGCACCACGACGGCCTTCCTGAGCCACCTCACGTGTTGAGTTGCTGTAACGCTCCATAAACGGAACGATACCTGTCGATGTGAGGGCAGAATTCTTTACAGGACTTCCAGCAGGACGGATGTGTGAGAGGTCGTGCCCTACTCCACCACGACGCTTCATCAGCTGAACCTGCTCTTCGTCAATCTTAATCACAGCACCATAGCTGTCGGCAGAACCGTCAAGACCAATCACGAAACAATTGCTGAGCGATGCCACCTGGTAGTTGTTCCCAATACCTGTCATTGGACTGCCAGCCGGAACAATGTAACGGAAATGGTCGAGCAGGTCGAACACCTCCTGTGCCGACATCGGATTCTTGTACTGGTTTTCTATGCGCGCAATCTCGTTTGCAATACGCCAATGCATATCAGCAGGCGACTGCTCGTAGATATTGCCAAATGAGTCTTTCATCGCATACTTGTTAACCCATACGCGAGCTGCCAATTCATCTCCATCGAAATATTGTAACGAAGCGTCAAATGCCTCGTCATAGGAATAGGTTTTTGTGTCCATTGTTATTTGGTAATTGAGAATGATGTAAAAATTATCTGTTGCGTTTGATTTCGTCCTCCAGATCCTCCAGTTCCTTACGGAACACTGCATCGGTCTCGGCAAGTCCCTTGATGTGTCGGATGGAATGCAGGATGGTAGCATGTGTTCGTCCTCCCAGGCTGTCGCCAATCTGGATGTTCGACAGTTCTGTCAGTGTGCTGGCTAAATAGGCAACGGTCTGACGTATCTGGTTGACTGGCTGACGACGGCTCTGTGAACAGAGTTCTGTTTCTGTGATGCGGTAGTACTTGCATGCACCCTTCTTGATGTCGTCGATGGTCAGCGGACGGGTATCGACCTTGATATAGCATGGTAATATCTGATCGGCAAGCTTCATGTTGACCTCGCACTTGTAAATGGTAGAGCGAGCCATCAGCGAGTTGATGATACCTTCCAGGTCGCGTACGCTTCCATTCACCTTCTCAGCGATGTAGTTGATGACATTTGCAGGTATTGGCAAAGCATCTTTCTTCACTTTATAAGTAAGGATGGCGCGACACAAAGCCTTTGTAGGTTTCTCAATCTCTGCCTGAAGTCCCCACTTGAAACGTGTGAGCAGTCGTTCTTCCAAACCCACAATATCGATTGGAGGGCGGTCGGCCGTCAGAATAATCTGTTTATTATTAAGGTGCAGGTGGTTGAAGATGTGGAAGAACGTGTTCTGAGTCTTCAAGTGCCCCGACAGTTCCTGCACGTCATCGATAATCAGCACATCGATGGACTGATAGAATCCGATGAAATCGTTGAGCTTGTTCTGACAAACAGCTGTTGTATACTGAACCTGGAACAGGTGTGCGGACAGATAAAGCACACGCAGTGTCGGATGCTGCTGCTTGATGCCCCAACCGATGGCATTCACCAAGTGGGTCTTACCACATCCTGATGGTCCATAGATAAACAAAGGGTTGAAGGTCTTTGCGGGATCTTTGGCAATGGCTTCGCCCACACTGCGAGCCAAGCGGTTGCTGTCGCCCTCAATGAAACTGGCAAAGGTATAGTTGGCATTCAGCCGTGAGTCAAGGTCGCTGGCAGGTGTCACCTGAGTCATCACATCGATAACAGGTGCTTCTGCTTTCGCCTTAACGGGCTGCTGTATGTTGGTATTGCCGTCAGATGGTCTGTTGACTGGTTTCTTACCCGCTATCTCTTGTATCGCATAGCTGAGTTTGACATCCTTTCCAAAAACTCTGGTGATTACCTTATATATTAAATGAATATAGGTCGCCTCAAGATGTTCGTACACAAAACGGCTTGGAACTGCTAAAACCAGCAGCTTTCCGTCGAACGACTTTGGTTCAATGCAAGCAAACCATGTGTCAAACTGTTTTGGAGTTATATTGTCTTTGAATATTTCAACACACTCATCCCACAATTCTTTCAACGCTTTCGTCATCTTCGTTTTAGTATTAAGCTATTGTTTTACGTTATTAAGCACAACTTTCTTTTTTGGTCCGATCGTTTTCGGTGTTGCAAAGGTACAACCTTTTTTTAGATTGGCAAAATACAAAAAAAAATGGCGAAAAATCAGGGTTTTTCGTAAGGGCATTTATTTCAAAGACTTACACATTTGTAAACCACATATCCGATTTTTCTTTCAATCGATTGCCCAAATAATGAATTACAATGGTTTAGCGGGTTTTACTTTTTGAAAAGCGATTTTGACCATTGTTAAAAAAGCAAATGGAACGCAATATTTCAGTGCTTTACGTTTTTTCCAAAATGACTAATCCGGAAACCTCTTATTTTAAGCTAATTTAAATAAGGCTATTTTTTCTCTTTCTTTCCAAACACTGAAAAATGCACATATCGTGCTGGATGAAGTCGCAAATCTTCGAGTAATTTGGAGGCATTATTCATCGTTGAATCCAGGTGGTTATACATGCTGGGATCGTTCATCAACTTACCCAACGAGGAATTCTGATTCGTCAGCTGATTGGTGAACAATTGTAGCTCAGAGACAGCCTGAGAGGCATTTTGAAGTGTAGCATGGGCATCGCCGGCCATTCCTACCAAGTCAATCTGACGGAGCTGTTCTGTCGTTGCTTCGAGATTGCTACAGATGGTGTTTGCATGGGTCATCAGCTGAGGTACATCGTTGCGCATCAGGCGGCCCACATCATCGGATGTTGACTTCAAACTCGTTGAAATATATTCCATGTTTTGAATCGAAGCTGAAAGAGCCGGATCATTGGTCAGCGTGTTCACCGCTGAAAGGATGGAATCGAGTTTCGGCATCAAGGCTTTGAGCTGCGGAACCATATCATTGATAGAGGACATGAGGTCGCCTCCACCTTCGCCAGGAATCGTATCGCCCTTGGTCAACAAGTCACGAGGATTCTCGCCAAGGATGATGTTCATCTTTGGTGCGCCAAGCATATCCTTCACCGTCGTCGCATGACTGTTTCGAGGAAGCGAAAAACCTTCATTCAGTTCGATTGATACGGTTGCTATCTGGCGGCTGCCGTCATAAACGATGTCCTTCACCACTCCAACGTTCATTCCGTTTGCAATCACCTCACCAGCTTTGGACAATCCGCCCACATTCGACATCTCCACATAGTAAATATTGTCGGAACTGAACAGTTTCAGGCCTTTCATGAAAATGATACCCAAATACACGATGACTACTGCGATGATGGCAGTGATGGCTATCTTTATCTCCTTTGACTTCATATTCTTATTTTCTATTTGACAATTTACTATTTGACAATTTGCTTTCAATTGAACTATTTAACGATTTACTTTAAACTAATTCAACTGACTTTAAACCATAAACTATCAACCCTAAACTACCCTAGGGCTATTTCTTGTTATTTTTCCATTCGTTGATGGCTTCGCTGGCATTCACTTTCTTACCATCTTTAAACGCCACGATGAATGCATCAGGGAAACGGTCAGTTATCTCGTTTTTGAACTTAACGGCTTCGTTGTAGTTTGTCGTCGAGCCGTAAGTGTACTTATACACATTATCTTCTTTGTAGGCATCTGCCTTCACGCCCTTGAGCTGAGTGCTGCCAGGCACCAGATGCTTGGGCGATATGAAAAACTGTACCTTGAAGACAGGTTGTGAGTTCGACGGTTGTTCCGCAGGAGCAGTCCCTTGTGCTACAGTTACAGGCTCCGGTGTTGCTGCTTGTGCAGTCTCCTGCACAGGTTGGGCAGTAGGTTCTTCAACCACCTCAGCGTTCTCTATCGCCTCCTTCAACTGCATGTTGTTCTCCACAATCTGCTTATCGACAGCCTTAGGGTCAATCTTCTCCAACTTCGACATGCGACCTGTATGGAGGGTCTTGTAGCGTGAAATGGCGTTGTAGATACACTTGGCCAGCAAGGAACGGCCTTCGTCCGTCATCAGGAACAACTCCTCCTCAGGTGTGGAGATAAAACCTACTTCGAGCAATACAGAAGGCATATAGGTGAGGCGCAACACAGCGAGGTTAGCCTGCAACACACCCATATCTTTACGTCCACCAGTCTTCACCATCTCTTCCTGAGCCAGCTTCGCAAAGTTCACACTCTCCTGCATATCTCTGTCCTGCATCAGCTCGAACATGATTTCGCTTTCTGGGGAGTTAGGATTCATGAAACTATACTTCTGCGCACCATCCGACTCGTACTGAATCACAGAGTTCTCGCGCTTCTCCACTTCCAAGTTCGTCTGCGCAGTTCGAAGGGTCAAGGTGTACGACTGCACACCCATAGGTCTGCGGCTGGGACTACGTTCAATCGCATTGGTATGGATGCTCACAAAGAGATCCGCCTTCGCTTTGTTGGCAATATCGGCACGTCCGCTGAGTGTGACAAACACATCCGTAGAGCGTGTATAAAGCACATTCACATCAGGGCAGTTCTGCTTGAGCAGATTGCCCACTTTCAGCGCTATCGCCAGATTGATATCTTTCTCTCGGTTGGTGGTGGGACGTCCCACAGCACCTGCATCATGTCCTCCGTGGCCAGCATCAAGCACCACCAGAAAAGGCTTGTTCTGAGCACTTAACATCGTGGTTATGCCAACCATCAGAAATGAAAAAAGTGTGATGATATATAGCGTTCGTTTCATCTCGTCTATGATAATTCCCTGCAAAAGTAGTAAAAATAATCCAAAAAGCAAAATGCATCACACATTATTTTGTTATTTTCATAACTCTTAACTCTTAAATCTTAATTTCTTTCTATCTTTGCATCGCAAAAAAGAAAGAGATGAACAAAGAACTCCAACAATTCATCACAGCGGAAATCCTCCCGCAATATGACGGGTTCGATGCTGCTCACCAACAAGACCATGCAAGGAAAGTGATGGACGAGAGTCTGGTGTTGGCCGTCAACTATGATGTCGATGTGGACATGGTCTATACGATTGCCGCTTATCACGACCTCGGACTCTGCGAAGGACGCGAGGGCCATCATCTGGCTTCAGGCCGCATCATGCGAAGCGACAAGAGACTGTTACGTTGGTTCACACCTGAACAGATTGAAGTGATGGCACAAGCTGTTGAAGACCATCGTGCATCAGCCGACCATGCTCCTCGTTCCGTCTATGGACGGATTGTAGCCGAAGCAGACAGAAACATCGACATCGATGTCATCATCACCCGCACCTTGCAGTATGGGCTGGCACATTATCCTGAACTCGACTCCGAAGGACATATCAATCGTGCCCTGCAACACCTGAACGAGAAATACAGCCGAAATGGCTACCTGAAACTATGGATTCCAGGGTCCAAAAACGAACGCAAACTCCATCAGCTGTGGGACTTGATTGACAATGAAGCAGCCATCCGCCAGATAGTCGAAGACAAGTTCACTCAAATCACGTCGCACCCGCAGTAAAGCTTATATATAATAAGGTAAACATTTGCTGACTCGAGGAGGAAAAACGTGCAGCCCCTAAGGGAAACAATTGCAACCCTTAGGGGCTGCAAAAATGTGCTGCAAGAAAGACACAAACGGGCCATAAGTGGCAAATTGACAGAAAAAAGTGCATTTTCTTTGTCTTTTATTTTGTAGAATGCACAAAATAGTGTAATTTTGCAGTCGATTTTAAGAATAAGGTATGAATTCTATTAGCATCATCGGCATTATCCTATCACTTCGACTTAGTAAGCTCGGAGTGAGAGAGGCCTGTATGTAATGCATAATTGATAATGTACAATGCGAAATAGAAAACAGATATAAGCCTTTCTTGCTCCGAGCGAGAGGGGCTTTGTTTAATCTATATTTTATAACTGATCATTCAAAATTAAGATAAATGGACAGATTATTTATTTTTGACACGACATTGCGTGATGGTGAGCAGGTGCCAGGGTGCCAGCTCAACACGGTAGAGAAAATTCAAGTTGCAAAGCAGCTTGAGCTGCTCGGAGTGGATGTCATTGAGGCTGGATTCCCTATCTCCAGCCCAGGCGACTACAACTCAGTTATTGAGATATCGAAGGCTGTGACTTGGCCAACAATCTGTGCGCTGACACGTGCCGTCGAGAAAGACATCGATGTAGCAGTCGAGGCATTGCAGTATGCCAAGCACAAACGTATTCATACGGGTATCGGCACGAGCGACTCGCACATCAAGTACAAATTCAACAGCAACCGTGAGGAAATCATCGAACGTGCTGTTGCTGCAGTAAAGTATGCACGTCGCTTTGTAGACGATGTAGAGTTCTATGCAGAAGACGCAGGACGTACAGACAACGAATATCTGGCACGTGTCATCGATGCTGTCACCAAGGCTGGTGCTACCGTTTGTAACATCCCTGACACAACTGGTTTCAGAATTCCGAACGAGTACCATGAGAAGATAAAATATCTGTATGAGCATGTCGATGCATTCGCTGCAGGTAAGTCTATTCTGTCAACCCACTGTCACAACGACTTAGGTATGGCAACTGCCAACACCGTAGCAGGTGTGCTGGCTGGTGCACGCCAGGTGGAGGTGACCATCAACGGAATCGGCGAACGTGCTGGTAACACTTCGCTCGAGGAGATTGCGATGATCTTCAAGACTCACCCCGACCTCGGCATCGAGACAAATATCAACACAACGAAGATCTATCCTTCAAGCCGCATGGTATCAAGTCTGATGAACATGCCTGTACAGCCCAACAAGGCCATCGTGGGCAAGAATGCATTTGCTCACTCCAGCGGAATCCATCAGGATGGCGTGCTGAAGAACGCATCGACCTACGAAATCATGGATCCAAAGGATGTAGGTATCGACGAAGCATCTATCGTGCTGACTGCCCGTTCAGGACGTGCTGCCTTGAAACACCGTCTGCATATCAACGGCGTTGACGTGGATGACGAGAAGTTGGACAAGGTATATCAGAAGTTCCTTGAATTGGCAGACAAGAAGAAAGAGGTGACAGATGATGACATCCTCGTATTAGCTGGTGCTGAACGCTCTGAAGCACACAGTGTGAAACTCGACTACCTACAGGTTACAACAGGCAAGGGTGTACGCAGTGTGGCTTCTATCGGACTCCAGATTGCCAACGAGCACTTCGAAGCAGCTGCTACAGGAAATGGTCCTGTCGATGCAGCCATCAAGGGCCTGAAACGCATCATCAAACGCGACATGACCCTCAAGGAATTCACCATTCAAGCTATCTCTAAGGGTTCTGATGACCTTGGAAAGGTACACATGCAGGTGGAATACAACAATCACGTCTACTATGGATTCGGTGCCAATACCGACATCGTAACAGCTTCAGTGGAAGCTTATATTGATTGTATCAATAAGTTTAAGTAGAAGAAGACCCACCCGGACCCCCTAACCCCCTTTAGGGGGAACTTTTAAGAGGGTGGACTCAAAGGATGAACTCTGTATGGACACATATAACCACTTTGCTTATCAGAATGCAGATCCTGCTTATTATTCCCTACTTAAAGATTGGGCAAAAGAGATGAGAGCCAATCCTACAGAGGCAGAAGCAATACTGAGGAGCTGTGTTCGGGCTAATAACTTAGGACATAAATTTCTGTATCAATACATAATTGGTCAGTTCATTGTGGATTTCCTATGCCCTGATTGTAAATTAATCGTCGAAGTGGATGGGGGATATCACTCGGAACCGATACAAGAAATTGACGATGAGCAAAGGACTCAATGGCTTGAAAGGATGGGCTACAAAGTTATACGTTTTTCCAACGAACAAGTCATCTGTGATATCGATAATGTACTTAAAGAAATAAAAAAATATTTGCAGTAAAATGTCAGAATTAAAAAGTATTAACAAATTCCCCGAAAAGGGAGATAAAGGTGCAGGAACCCTCCCCCTAAAGGGGGTCGGGGGGTCCTTATTCGACAAAATCTGGAATGCCCATATTGTACAGCAGGTAGAAGATGGACCTACACAGTTGTACATCGACCGTTTGTATGCACATGAGGTGACCAGTCCTCAGGCATTCGACACATTAAGAGACAAGGGCATCAAGGTGTTCCGCCCAGACCATGTGGTTGCGATGCCCGACCATAACACACCAAGTGATCAACAAGAACGTATCGACGATCCGATTGGTCGTAAGCAGGTAGAGACGCTGAAAGCAAATTGTGAGGAGTTTGGTATCAAACACTTCACGATGGGTACAAAAGACAATGGTATCATCCACGTTGTGGGACCAGAAAAGGCACTCTCGTTGCCTGGCATGACCATCGTTTGCGGCGACTCCCACACCTCCACTCATGGTGCTGTTGGTGCTATCGCAATGGGTATCGGTACAAGTGAGGTAGCTCAGGTGCTTGCTTCACAATGTATTCTGCAGTCGAAGCCAAAGACCATGCGTATCAATATCGAAGGCGAACTCAAGTCAGGAGTGACAGCCAAGGATGTGGCACTCTATATCATGGCTCAGATGACCACCAGCGGTGCTACAGGTTATGCCGTAGAATATGCAGGCAGCACCATCCGCAATATGTCGATGGAAGGCCGTCTGACACTTAGTAACCTCAGCATCGAGATGGGTAGCCGTGCAGGATTGATTGCTCCAGACGAGACAACTTTCGCCTACCTCAAAGGACGCGAATATGCACCAAAGGGTGCTGAGTGGGACAAGGCTGTCGAAGAATGGCGCAAGCTGAAGAGCGACGATGACGCTGTGTTCGATAAAGAAGTGACTTATCGCGCAGAAGACATTGCACCTCGCATCACTTACGGAACCAATCCTGGAGCTGGTATCGCTGTCGATGAATGCATCCCAACCCTTGAGCAGATTCCAGAAGCCGACCGCAGTCAGTTCCTCAGCATGCTCGATTATATGCAGTTCCAGCCAGGACAGAAACTCGAAGGCACACCTGTCGATTATGTGTTCCTCGGAGCATGTACCAATGGACGCATCGAGGACTTCCGCGCCTTTGCCTCTGTGGTGAAAGGAAAGAAGAAAGCCGATAACGTAGTTGCTTGGCTCGTACCTGGCTCATGGCTCGTTCGTCAGCAAATCATTGATGAGGGTATCGATAAGATTCTTGCTGATGCAGGTTTCGAACTCCGTCTGCCTTCATGTTCAGCTTGTCTGGCCATGAACCCAGATAAGGTACCAGCAGGCAAATTGGCCATTTCAACCTCGAACCGTAACTTCGTAGGCCGTCAGGGACCAGGTGCCCGCACCATCCTTGCATCACCGCTTACTGTTGCAGCAAGTGCTATTACTGGAGTAGTAACTGACCCAAGAAATTGACCCCCCAACCCCCTTTAGAGGGAACTCTAAGGGAGGACAGAGAAGAACAAAGTTCAAGACAATTTATTATGAAAGAAAAATTCAACATCATACAATCTACCTGTATTCCTATTCAGATAGATAATTGCAACACCGACTTGATTATTCCGGCAAGATACCTTGCCAGCACCACTCGTGACCCAAAGTTTTTTGGCGATGCCTTCATGCACGACCTTCGCTACGATGCAGACGGCAAACCAGTAGCCGACTTCGTGATGAACCAACCTGCTTACAGTGAAGCACCTCGCCAGGGTGTTCACGAAATCATCGTAGGTGGTCAGAACTGGGGGTCTGGTTCCAGCCGCGAACACGCAGCATGGGCTATTGCCGGTTATGGAGTACGTGTAGTTATCTCCAGCAGCTTTGCTGATATCCATCGCAACAACCTGCTCAACTGCTTCGTGTTGCCTGTCATCGTATCTCCTGAGTTCCAACAGGAGATGTTTGCCAGCATCGCTGCAGACCCTCAGACACAGGTCAAGGTCGATGTGCCCAACCAAACCGTCACGAATCTTGCAACGGGTCACTCAGAGCACTTCGACATCAACTCATACAAGAAGTATTGTCTTATGAATGCTTACGATGACATCGACTTCCTGTTGAGCAATAAAGATAAGATAGAGACTTATGAAGAGAAGACCCTCCCCCTTTAGGGAGAACATTATTGGGGAAGAAAAAACTCAATGATAATATGTCAGTGAACAATAATAGTCAAAAATTCCCCCTAAAGGGGGTTAGTGGGTCTGTCGAAATCATGGACACGACCCTCCGAGATGGTGAACAGACCAACGGAGTGTCGTTCGTTCCACACGAGAAGCTCATCGTGGCTCGCATGTTACTGCAAGACCTCAACGTTGACCGTATCGAGGTTGCATCAGCTCGTGTGTCCGACGGGGAGAAAGAAGCTGTGCGCAGCATCTGCAAATGGGCTCGTATGGCAGACAAGTTGGACAGAGTGGAGGTGTTGGGATTTGTTGACGGCACCACATCAATTGACTGGATCAACGACTGCGAATGCAAGGTGGTCAACCTCCTGTGCAAGGGCAGTGAGCGCCATTGCGTATATCAGTTGAAGAAGACACTCGACGAGCATCTCAACGACATCCGCCATTCCATCGACTATGCCCATCAGAAAGGTATTTCTGTCAACATCTACCTTGAGGACTGGAGCAACGGCATGAAAGACAATGCCGATTATGTGTTCCGTTTCGTTGATGCACTCAAGGATGCCGGGGTGATACGTTTCATGCTTCCCGACACACTCGGAGTGCTCAACCCCATGCAGACCAAGGATTATGTCCGTCAGATGGTGGAGCGATTCCCTCAATTGCATTTCGACTTCCACGCACACAACGACTACGACCTGGCAACTGCCAACGTGATGGCTGCTGTCGTAGAGGGTTGTAAGGGTGTACACACCTCTGTCAACGGATTGGGAGAGCGAGCAGGCAATGCACCACTCAGCAGTGTACAAGCCATTCTGAAAGATCAGTTGGGCGTACATACCAACATCAACGAGGTAAAACTCAACGAAGTCAGTCACCTCATCGAGAGCTACTCAGGCATCGCAATCCCATCGAACAAACCTATCATCGGCGAGAATGTCTTCACACAGGTGGCAGGCGTACATGCCGATGGCGACAACAAGAACAACCTGTATTGCAACGACCTGCTTCCAGAGAGGTTTGGGAGAAAGCGCGAATATGCACTGGGGAAGAACTCAGGCAAGGCCAACATCCTGAAGAACCTTGAAGAACTGGGTCTTGAGCTCACGCCTGAGCAGACACGCCGTGTGACAGACCGTATCATCGAGTTGGGCGACAAGAAACAGATAGTGACGCAAGAGGACTTGCCTTATATCGTGAGCGATGTGCTCAAACACACCACCCCTGATGAGAAAGTCAAGTTGCTCAGCTATATGGTCAGCACGGCCTATGGTCTGAAACCTATGGCAAGTGTGAAACTCGAAGTGAATGGAGAGGTGTACGAGGAATCGGCCATGGGTGACGGTATGTACGATGCCTTTGTGCATTGTGTGCGCCACATCTATCGCGACAAACTACATCGTCCGTTCCCTTGGCTCACCAACTACGTAGTGACCATTCCACCTGGAGGACGTACCGATGCCCTCGTTCAGACATCCATCTCATGGACTTACGAAGAAAAGGCTTATCGCACTCGCGGACTTGATGCCGACCAGACAGAAGCGGCCATCAAGGCAACTATCAAAATGCTGAATCTGATAGAGCCTAACCCATAACCCCCATAAGACCCCATAAGCCCCATTAGTCCAATAAGGTCCATAGGCCCAATTAGCCCTATAAAAAAACTCTAAATATTGATAAGATGAAACTTAAAATTGCAGTTCTGGCTGGTGATGGAATCGGCCCAGAAATTATGGAACAAGGCGTGAACGTGATGAGCGCCGTATGTAAGAAATTCGGACATGAGGTCAGCTACAAAGAGGCACTTTGTGGTGCACATGCTATCGATGAAGTAGGTGATCCTTTCCCAGAGGAGACATTCCAGACATGTATGGACGCTGATGCAGTGCTCTTTGCTTCTGTAGGCGACCCTAAGTTCGACAACAATCCCAATGCCAAGGTACGTCCTGAGCAGGGTTTGCTGGCCATGCGCAAGAAACTCGGACTCTTCGCCAACATCCGTCCTGTTGAGACTTTTGACTGCCTCATCCACAAGTCACCATTGAAGGACGAGCTTGTTCGTGGTGCAGACTTCATCTGCATCCGTGAGCTGACAGGTGGTATGTACTTCGGCGAAAAGAAAGAAGGAACTGACGTGGCATACGACACAAACTACTACACCCGCAAGGAGGTTGAGCGTATCCTCCACGTAGCCTATCAGTATGCGATGCAGCGCCGTAAGCACCTCACAGTGGTCGACAAGGCAAATGTGTTGGCATCAAGCCGCTTGTGGCGTGCTGTCGCACAAGAGATTGCACCTAAGTATCCAGAGGTGACAACCGACTACATGTATGTCGACAATGCAGCAATGCGCATGATTCAGGAGCCTAAGTTCTTCGATGTAATGGTAACAGAGAACACCTTTGGCGACATCCTTACTGACGAAGGTTCATGCATCACCGGTTCTATGGGACTTCTGCCATCTGCTAGCACAGGTGAGCACACCCCAGTGTTTGAACCAATTCACGGTTCATGGCCACAGGCAAAAGGTCTGAACATCGCCAACCCATTGGCACAGATACTCTCTGTAGCGATGCTCTTCGAGTATTTCAATCTCAAGGAAGAAGGCGCACTCATCCGCGAAGCAGTGAACGCCAGCCTCGATGCCAACGTACGCACACCAGAGATTCAGGTCGAAGGCGGAGCCAAATACGGCACCAAAGAAGTTGGTGAGTGGATCGTTAATTACATCAACAACAAAGAGCAAGCTTAACTTGCTCTTTGTTTATGGTCTTCGATGGGAAACGGTAGTCAAAGTGGACTTCTCGGATTAGCAGCCGACTAACCCGTTCCGTATGACACGTTCAACGAGTTCGATTAGTTGAGCTTACGAATCATCCAAGCCATATTACGACCGAGGGTATGCATGGTTTGCATGCCTTCTTCGTCTTTGGTAACCTGTTCTGGAGTCTGGCCATAAGCCATATTCCAATACTGGGAACTGACGACAGGCATTTCCATGATGGTGAAATACTTGTTCAGGCGGTCAAAGGTAGCAGTCGCTCCCCCTCGATTGCACACCACCACACTGGCTGCGGGTTTGAAACGCAACTCACGACCCAGCGAGTAGAACACACGGTCGAGCAGGGCACACAGCGACCCATTAGGACCACCGTAGTAGACAGGTGAGCCTATCACCAACCCATCGATTCCGTCCTTGATGCATCGCATCACTCGGTAGTAGAGGTCATCGTGGAACGTACAACGTCCACCATTCCGTCCACACATATCGCATGCTATACATCCCTGAATGGCAGCCTTGCCAATCGAGATGATTTCTGTGTCCACCCCCTCGCCATTCAGCGTCTTGGCTACTTCGTTCAGTGCCGTGAACGTGCAGCCGTTATCGTGTGGACTTCCGTTGATAAGTAATACCTTCATATTGAATCTTTCTTCCTTTTCTTCTTCGTGCTGGTACCTGGTCCGTAGGCACAGAAGGCGATGAACGTGTGGAACACCAACATGAGCCACCAGTAGAAAGTATAGCCAGATGTATGATGCGGTGCAATGTACAGGATGCCCTTGTCATACACCTGCGACATGACCCAATTCGGAACGATAAAGAGCCCTTGCCAAATACCGGAATACCATTCGTACTCAATCGATGGGTTGATGTGACACACCTTGAGCGAGATGAAACAGCCTATCAGCGTAACCACCGCCAATATAACAGCTGCTATCAGGATCTTTTTGATAACATTCATTGTAACAATTCTTATGCGTTATTTACTAATTCTTTCCTTTGAACCTCTAAAACTTATGCTGCGTGATGGCTTTGCGTAGGGATTTGGGCAGAGCATTGCGGTTGAGGAACAGGTAGGTTGTGTAGAGCTTCATGTAGTCGCGCGACATGTACCAGATGCCCTTGTAGTCGCCATACTCACCCCATGTGTTCTTCACCATATAATAAGGCTTTCCCTGTGCATCGACAGCCTTGCCGTAGATGAGCATCACGTGATCGTAGGTGAATCGCCAATCGTCCCACCGCTCCTGACGTACTTGCTGAGTAGGTACAATACCATCAGGCAATTCAGCCAACCCATTTGTCTTGAAGTCGCCCGACACATCACCGCCCCAGGCAACCGTGTAACCAGCATCGAGGGCACGGTCGAGTACCTCCATCAATTGCTCAATGGGGATGTTGTAGCTGGGTTTCAATCGCCATTTGTAGGGAGCCTCAATGATGTACCAATGGTCAAAGGGATGATGGGTGTAGCTGGTCAGGCTTACATAATCGTCGAGGTTGAGTGGGAGGCTCGCAGCAAACGACTTAGGAGTATAGGTCTTACCCTCGTAAACGAAGGTATCAGGACAGCGTCCCACATAACGTTCGATGACCTCCTGCACGCTGTCGCGCCAATGGGGTTTAGGTTCCTTGGCATCTTTCTGTATGATGGCACGGATGGTACGTTCGAGCTCAGGGGCGAACACCGTGAAGTTGGCCAGCGTGTCGCCTTGCAGCTTACCAGGTGCAGGCATCGCTTCTTCGGGACAGATACCATGCAGCTTCAACACTTCCAACACATCGTCACACGAACCACCTTCCGTGATCTGGCTATCGCCATGCATGCGAACGAAGTGGGTTGCATTATCCATATAGTCTTTGCTGACTACGAACATCTCGCACAAGTTGTAGGTCTTCCCTGTCTTGCGTAGAATCTCGCTCTCGAAGAATCCCAAAGTACCAAAGTCCCAACAGGTACCACTACGATATTGGTTTTTGATGCTGGTAATGGGGTTCTCCTTCACGGTCGTAAATGTCTTTTTCTCCTGTGCAGATGCTCCTACTACCAGTAGCATTGCTATCAAACAACTGATTTTTCTCATATATTTCATTTTTCGGTTTTTCTATAATTAAAGCAACCAACGACGGCATGCGGAAGTGATGACAGCGTCGTATCCGTAGATGTCAGACCATAGCTCGACCTTGCCGCTCTCTGGGTTCGGATAAGCTGTGTAATAAATAATGTAGAGCGGCAGCGAGGGTTTTACCTGACGATGGCGGATAAGCCGCAACGGTCTTGGGTCTTCTCGATGCTCCTCCAGATACTTACGCCCCCGTTCTGTCTCAGGTTTGATGTCCATCGACAGACGCAGTTGCTCCACCTCCCATTCGTCCATCTCAGGCATAGCAAAGAGAGCGAGGTCGAAGGGTTTCTGAACACGTACACAACCATGTGAGAGGGTACGTTGTGCCAAGTCGAATGCACCTCGATTGCTGGTGTCATGCAGATAGACAGAGAAGTTATTGGGGAATCGGAACACGATGCGTCCCAACGAATTGCCTGCACCGCCTCGCTGCCCTACTCGCAGTCGTCCCGACTTCAACTGACTGACACCCACATGGGCAGGATTGAGCGTGTCGCCAGAACTCATGTCCACAATGTAATAACGGTTACGGGCAAAATAAGCGGAGTCACCTGCATGAACCGATACCTCGTTTTTGATGATGTTGGGTGTGATAATCCAATCTGGATTGACCTCCACACGTGTAATCTCGCTTTGCAGCAGGGGAGTCTTGGTGCGGGTCTTTCCAAAACAGATGCGCATGTTGACCACTGAGTCTGGACAGACAGCCCATAACTGCTGCGATGGCAGGTTGACTAGCACCATGCGCTCATCAGCCTTAGGTTTCTTGATTTGCCAGCGACAACGTTCCATATTAACGGCCAGCGTGTGCCGTTCTGTGGCATTGGTCGTGGTCGACAGACGTTTCTGTAAGACCGTGTAGATGGGGTCATCAGGTGTAGACTGATGCAGATAGTTCATTCGATTGTCAGATAGCAGCTGGCGTAGAGTCTCAGCATAGTCAGCCTTCTTCACTTCGTAGTCGAACAGCCGCGTATAGCCCTTTCCTTCGGCCTTATTGTCGAGCTGATTGAGCAACGGTTCTGGGTTAACAAACCCGTATCGTTGCCCCACGGCATAGCGCACAAAAGCATGTGTGAGGTTATAGTCGAGCCGTGGCAGCAGGGTGTTGATGTCAATGCCAAGCGAATCGAAAGCACGCAGACGTACCACACTGAGATCCTGTGCTATCTCCGATAACTTGAACGCCGTGGAGTCGAGACCTGCTGCAGGGACTTCACTACGGAGCCAAGACAAGAGATCGTCAGCCTCATCAGTCACACCCATACGAGTGAACCAAAGCGACAGTCGGTCTTTCTCCAACTGACCATAACATTGACGTATGGCCGTCAACACCTCATCGTGGGTTGTGTCGGCCTTCAACACATGAGCAAACTGTTCATGCAGTTGCAGGGTGTCGAGTCGATAGACATAATCGCCAAAATCCGACAGGTCGGCTTCTGTAGGTCCGAACACACGATCACACCCCACCAGCAGCAGTGAGATGAGCACAAGGGCTGTCAGTCGAAGTGTGAAACGGGTTTTCATAAGTCTGCTTTGGTTGTTATCTTGATATTTTCGCGATTTCCTTCCACCAATGTGATGGTATATCCCAGAGCCTCCACCACAGAAGCATCGTCAGTGAAGGACGAGGTGAACTCCTGCTCATAGGCCTTACGCAACAGGTCGGTCTGGAACACCTGCGGGGTCTGCACCAGACGGTATTCACCACGAGGAACGGTCTGGCTACCACCATCGGGAGTGAGGTGGCGGAGAGTTTCGAACACATCGGTCACAGGAATAGCCGCTCCTTTTGTAGCTGCCGCCTCATAGCAGCGACGGATGACATCGATAGCCACGTAAGGGCGCACTCCATCGTGCACACCCACCAGCGCAGCCTCTGCCTTGACCTTGGCCAACCCGTTCTTCACGGAATGGAAGCGCTCTGCCCCACCGTCGGCCACAGTGAACGGCAGATTGAAGTGATATTGCTGACAAAGATTGTCCCAATAGGTCTGCTGGTCTTTCGGCAACACGACGATAATCTGCATCTCGGGGTCGAAGTCATAGAACCGCTGGATGGTATGCATGAGAATGGGCTTTCCATTGACCACTAAGAACTGCTTGGGGATATCGCCCCCCATACGCAGACCTTTGCCACCAGCTACGATAATGACGGAGTTCAATACGGCCATACCATTCCTGCTTTCACTTTCTTCACTGCCTCTGGACCTGCCAGATAGTCAACGATGGCATAACCGAAATCGAGTGCGGCACCTGGTCCATGACCTGTGACGAACTGGCCGTCGGTCACAGCCGCCTTGTCTGAGATGATGGCTCCCCACTGGTCGTCCTCGCAACCAGGGTAGCACGTTGCGTTCACCCCTTTCAAAAGTCCCATGCGTCCGTAGATGAGCGGAGCAGCACAGATAGCTGCCAGCGCCTTACCGGCATTGTAATGCTGCAGGATGAGTTCACGTAGTGGAGCGAAGTCGTATAGGTTCGTACTGCCAGGCATTCCACCCGGCATGACGAGCATCGTAGCATCGTCGAAGTTACCATCTTCAAACAGCATATCAGCTTGAACGGTTACACCCAAAGCGCTCTCCACCCACAGATTGCCCGTGATGGATACTGTTGTGATGTCCAACCCAGCCTTACGGCATACGGTGACGGGTGCTATTGCTTCGGTTTCCTGGAAACCGGTCGCAAGGAACAGATAGATTTTCTTCACCATATATTAGCTATTATCTATTATAAATTATAAATTGTAAATTATAAATTATTCATTAACTAATCGCTCCCCAGTTGATATTGGTACGACGTAGCTCCTGCAGACGGTGCCATAGGATGTCGTTCTCCGGACGTCGCTCATCGGGATCATTGTCAAGAATGACGGTAGCGGCTTCTCGGGCAAGGGTGAGTATCTGACCATCAGATGCCAAGTTGGCTATCTTCAGGTCGAAAGCCATTCCACTCTGCTGCGTACCTTCAAGGTCGCCTGGTCCTCGGAGTCGGAGATCGGCTTCGGCAATCTCGAATCCATCGTTCGAATCAACCATAATCTGGATGCGCTTACGGGTCTCTACCCCTATCTCGTAGTCGGTCACAAGGATGCAATAGGACTGATCGGCTCCACGGCCCACACGGCCACGCAACTGATGGAGTTGGCTGAGACCGAACCGCTCAGCGTTCTCAATAACCATCACACTGGCATTGGGGACATTCACACCGACCTCGATGACAGTAGTAGCGACAAGGATGCGGGTCTCACCACTGGCAAACCGTTGCATCTCAGCATCTTTGTCAGCAGGCTTCATCTTGCCATGCACCTTACCTACCTTGCAGTTCGGGAATCGACGACAGACCTGCTCGTAGCCATCTTCGAGGTTCTTGAGATCCATCTTCTCGCTCTCCTGAATCAACGGATAGACGATATAGATCTGCCGCCCCTGATCCATCTCCATCTGTACCTTCTGGTAAATCCGCTCACGATAGTTGTCGAACATGTGGACGGTGTAGATGGGTTTACGACCAGGCGGCAGTTCGTCGATGACGCTCACGTCAAGGTCGCCGTAGAGGGTCATTGCAAGGGTGCGAGGGATGGGGGTTGCAGTCATGACGAGGACGTGGGGCGGCACAGCGTTCTTTTGCCACATCTTTGCTCTTTGTGCCACACCAAACCGGTGTTGCTCATCGATGACAGCCAAGCCCAGGCGTGCAAACACCACATTGTCCTCAATCACGGCATGGGTGCCCACGAGGATATGGATGGCTGCAGTCTTGAGGTCTTCGAGGATGGTGTCGCGCTTCTTTCCCTTCACACTACCTGTCAACAGTTCCACCCGTATGGGCATATCGCCCAGAAAGGCGCGAAGGGTCTGAAGATGTTGCTCGGCAAGGATTTCTGTAGGTGCCATGATACATGCCTGACAGCCATTGTCGATGGCCATGAGTGCACTCATCAGCGCCACAAGGGTCTTGCCAGACCCAACATCACCTTGAAGCAGACGGTTCATCTGACGACCCGACCCCATGTCCTTACGGATTTCTTTCAGCACACGCTTCTGTGCCCCAGTCAGTTCGAACGGCAGGTGATTGTGGTAGAACCCATTGAACGCATCACCGATACGCGGAAAGACGATACCGCGGTAATGGCGCATACGGTCGCGGGTGTAACGAAGGATGTTAAGCTGCACATAGAACAGTTCCTCGAACTTGAGTCGGACCTGCGCCCTGCGCAACAACTCAGCCGACTGTGGGAAGTGAATGTTGCGAATGGCCTCATCGTAGGAAATCAGATGGTAGTGCTCGATGAGATAGGGAGTCAACGTCTCAGGGAAAGTAGTATCAACAAGTTCGAAGAGACGACTGGTGAGTTTCGTCATCGCGCTGGAGTTCAACCCAGCCCGCTTCATCTTCTCAGTTGTGTTGTAGCTCGGCACAAAACGACTTCGCCCCTCACCGTCGAACGGCTGGGAAGGGTCAACCTTCTCAATTTCTGGATGTGCAATGTTTAGTCGGCCGCCATAGATGGCTGGTTTGCCGAACACAATGTAGGGAATGGTGAAATCGTAGTTCTTGAGTGCGTACTTGATGCCTTGAAACCACACCAAGTCGATAACACCCGTGCCATCGGAAAAGCGAGCCACGAGACGGCGGCCACGTCCTTCGCCAACAGTATCACAAGAAAGAATCTTACCCATAATCTGGACATAAGGCATCGAGGCATCGATCTCGTTGATGCGATAGATACGGGTCTTGTCGACATACTTATAGGGGTAGTAGGTCAGCAAGTCGCCAACAGTCGTGATACCGAGCTCCTTGTCGAGCAGGCTCGCACGTGCAGGCCCTACTCCTTGTAGATACTTTATGTCCTGTGATTTCTGAATCATCGATTTACATACGATACGATTCTGATGGCAGATACTGCACTAACGTAATGAAAGCGAACTGCCCTTACGTCCGACAGACGACCACTCACCCGCAAACGAGCAAGTCTGGGCATTGCTTGGTATCACCGTGATGTAAGCCTTGTGGTTCGGATAGGCTGTCACAGTGAACTGGTGGTCGACAATTCCATGTTTCACAGAGAAAGTGACAATGATGCCATCCTTTTTCTTGGTCGTAGCCACCTTGAGTCCTCTGTATTTCTGATCGAAATGCAGACCTGGGTAGTCAAACGAAGGGACGTATGCCTCGCCGAAGTAAGGCATCAGTACGAATGCAGAATCATTACGAACCGTGAGTGAGAAGTCATTCAGCCCATACTGAGCAGCATACGACACGGGATGTATTTCTGTCACATTGATATGGAAAGCCTCTGGTGTAAAGGTTTCCTGTTGCTGCGCCCATCCACAAACGGCAAGCATCAGCCCCATGATGACTGCAATTGATCTACGTTTCATATCGTTATCAGTTAAATCTTTTGTTCTTTGCTTGCAAAGTAACAAAAAAAAAATGAAACAACCAAGAAAAAACGAGAAGAGATAAAAAAAGTGTGCCGAAACTAGTTCGACACACCCGTGAATTGTCGTGTTTTAAAACTTATATATGATTTTGCTATGATCTTACATAACGCCCTGAGCCATCATTGCTTTGGCAACCTTCATAAAGCCAGCAACGTTAGCACCCTTTACATAGTTGACATAGCCATCAGCCTCTGTTCCGTACTTCACGCAGTTCTCGTGGATGTTCTCCATGATCCAGAGCAACTTAGCGTCAACCTCCTCAGCTGTCCAAGACAGACGCTCTGAATTCTGTGACATCTCAAGACCTGATACAGATACACCACCGGCGTTGCTTGCCTTACCTGGAGAATACAGAATCTTAGCAGCTTGGAATACACGGATAGCCTCTGGAGTGGTAGGCATGTTAGCACCTTCTGCAACAGCGATTACACCATTTGCAACCAATGCCTTTGCTGCCTCTTCGTTCAACTCATTCTGTGTTGCACAAGGCAAAGCGATGTCAGCCTTCTCGAACCAAGGCTTAGCACCTGCTACGTACTTAGCTGTAGGATACTTGTCTGCATATTCCTTGATACGTCCACGGTAAACTTGCTTCAGTTCCATGATGTAGTCGAGCTTAGCGCGATCGATACCATCTGGATCGTAGATGTAACCGTCAGAGTCAGACATGGTCATTGGGATACCACCCAACTGCAGAACCTTCTCAGCAGCATACTGTGCTACGTTTCCTGCACCAGAGATGAGCACCTTCTTACCCTCAATTGTCTGACCTTTAGTCTTCAGCATAGCACGAAGGAAGTAAACTGTACCGTAACCTGTTGCCTCAGGACGGATGAGTGAGCCGCCGAATTCGATACCCTTACCAGTCAGCACACCGCTGTACTCGCGAGTAAGCTTCTTGTACATACCGAACATGTAACCAACCTCACGGCCACCTACACCTATGTCACCTGCTGGAACATCGATGTCTGGACCAATGTGACGACCCAACTCAAGCATGAATGCCTGGCAGAAACGCATTACTTCTGCGTTGCTCTTACCACGTGGAGAGAAGTCAGAACCTCCCTTACCACCACCCATAGGCAGAGTAGTCAATGAGTTCTTAAATGTCTGCTCGAAAGCAAGGAACTTCAAGATGCCAAGGTTAACACTGCTGTGGAAACGGATACCTCCCTTGTAAGGGCCAATCGCATTGTTGTGCTGGATACGATAACCCATGTTGGTCTGGATCTGACCTTTGTCGTCCATCCAGGTAACACGGAACTGATAAACGCGATCTGGAATACAAAGGCGCTCGATAAGGTTCACCTTGTCGAATTCAGGGTGCTTATTGTATTCATCTTCAATTGTGCTAAGCACTTCTTCTACTGCCTGATGATACTCAGGTTCATTAGGAAAACGCATCTTGAGATTTTCCAAAACTTTCTTAGAATCCATAATCTTTCTTGTTAGTTTAATATTGTTGGTTTATACTTAATTTCTTTTATATTACACTTCTTTTCGCACAGATTATCACCTATGAGATGACTGGTATTTTATCTTGTGTCTGTGTTGTATTTCCGATTTCGGCTGCAAAGGTAAGCATATTCTTCGAAACGACAATAGCAAAATATCAAAAAATTACCAAAACCCAAAAAAAAAAGTGAAAAAGTAAGGCTTTTCGCACTTTTTAAAGAAAAATGACAGCAAATATGCAGCTGTGTGCGAAAACGAGTAAATCTCACATCTTATATAATAAAATAGCAAAAGCAGATTGCGAAACTGCCATCACGGCATCTGCAATCTGCTTTTACTCAAAGAGAAGTGAGATATCTATTATCGAATATCGTCAAAATGGTTGAAAGAAAAACCGGAAGAATACGAACGACGAATGTTCAACATCTCCTCCTTTGAACCAACTACAATCTTCTCAAATTCGCGAAGACCTGTACCTGCAGGAATCAAGTGTCCACAGATAACATTCTCCTTCATACCCTCCAACGGGTCGCTCTTTCCGCTGATTGCAGCTTCGTTGAGCACCTTTGTAGTCTCCTGGAATGAAGCGGCAGACATGAAGCTGGTAGCTCCGAGTGCTGCACGTGTGATACCTTGGAGAATCTGTGTGGAAGTAGCTGGAAGAGCATCGCGTGCCTGAACCAGTCGAAGGTCACGGCGCTTGAGGCTTGAGTTCTCGTCACGTAACTTACGTACAGTGACAATCATACCCTTCTGCATGGTCTCGCTGTCGCCTGCATCGGTGACAATCTTCTTGCCCCAAATACGGTCGTTCTCCTCATGGAACTCGAGTTTGTCAACAATACCACCTTCGAGGAAGCGGGTATCGCCTGGATCCTTAATGGCTACCTTGCGCATCATCTGACGTACGATGATTTCGAAGTGCTTGTCGTTGATAGACACACCTTGCATACGATAGACATCCTGTACCTGGTTCACGATATGCTCCTGAACAGCGGTAGGACCCTTGATAGCAAGGATGTCGGCAGGAGTTACAGCACCATCAGAGAGTGGTGTACCTGCACGTACATAATCGTTCTCCTGTACAAGAATCTGCTTTGACAATGGAATGAGGTATCTACGTTCATCACCTACACGTGAGGTGAGGATGACTTCACGATTTCCACGTTTGATCTTACCCATGGTGATCTCTCCATCAATTTCAGCTACGATAGCAGGATTAGATGGATTACGTGCCTCGAACAGCTCGGTAACACGTGGCAGACCACCCGTGATATCGCCCGATGTACCTACGCTACGTGGTATCTTGATGAGCACGTCACCTGCCTTCACCTTCTGACCGTCCTCTATTGAGATGTGACCATTGATTGGGAAGTTGTAGGTACGGAGTACAGTACCGCTCTTGTCAACGATGTGACATACTGGCACCATTGCCTTGTCACGAGATTCCTGAACAATGAGGTCACGCAGACCCGTCGTTGCATCAGCATCAACACGATAGGTGACACCTTCAACAACACCCTCGAACTGCGCTGTTCCTTCGAACTCAGTCACGATAACAGCATTGAATGGGTCCCATGTTGCGATGAGTTCGCCAGATTCAACGATGTCGCCATCCTGATGGAAGAGTGTTGAACCATAAGGTACACTAACAGTTGACAATGCAATGCCTGTGTTGATATCCACGAAACGCAGTTCAGCAAGACGGCCAACGACAATCATCGCATCTGGATTCGTGTCGGTAGGACGATTAATGGTACGCAACTCCTCGAATTCAAGACGGCAGTGGTTCTTTGCAACAATCTGAGCGTTGGTTGCAGCAGAACCTGCAAGACCTCCGGCGTGGAACGTACGGAGTGTAAGCTGAGTACCCGGCTCACCGATTGCTTGTGCAGCAATGACACCGACAGCCTCACCTTTCTGTACCATCTGCTGGGTAGCGAGGTTACGTCCATAACACTTCATGCAGACACCATGCTTGCTTTCGCAAGTAAGTACAGAACGGATTTCTACGCTCTCAATACCAGATTCTTCAATCTCCTTCGCAATACGCTCTGTGATTTCCTCACCTGAAGCAACGATAAGTTCGCCTGTTGCAGGATGCTGGATATCATGAACGCTGACACGTCCGAGAATACGCTCTGCAAGAGATGCAACGACACGGTCACCATCCTTGAGTGCTGTACAGATGAGTCCACGAAGTGTACCACAATCTTCCTCTGTAATGATGACATCGTGAGAGACATCAACCAAACGACGTGTCAGATAACCTGCATCGGCAGTCTTCAACGCAGTATCGGCAAGACCCTTACGAGCACCGTGAGTAGAGATGAAGTACTCAAGCACTGACATACCTTGCTTGAAGTTAGAAAGGATTGGGTTCTCAATCGTGTTGTTGTCGTCAGAACCTGCACGCTGTGGTTTTGCCATCAGACCACGCATACCAGCGAGCTGAGCAATCTGGTCCTTAGATCCACGGGCTCCTGAGTCGAGCATCATGAACACAGCGTTAAATCCTTGGTTGTCCTCTGTCATAGTCTTCAACAAAGATGCTTTCACCTTGTCGTTGACTTCAGACCATGTTGCGATTACCTTATTATAACGTTCTTTCTCTGTGATGAGACCGAATGCATATTGCTGTGAAATTTCGTCAATCATCTTGTTGCCTTCATCAATCAGGTGCTGACGGTCAGCTGGCTCGATGATATCATCAAGGTTGAATGAAAGACCACCTTCGTATGCCTTGCGATAACCGAGGTTCTTCACACCGTCGAGGAACTGACAAGCACGAGCCATTCCGACAGATTTGATTACCTTCGTGATGACTTTCTTCAACGCTTTCTTACCGATAACCTCATTGACGAAACCTACCTCTGGTGGTACAATTTCATTGATGATGATACGACCTACTGTCGTTTCAACGAGACGCTTGCAGTAATTTCCATTCTCATCAATGTCGTTTACAACACACTTAATTGGCGCATGAACTTCACAACGACCTTCGTTATAAGCAATCAATGCCTCTTCTGGGCCATAGAATGTAAGTCCCTCACCCTTTGAACCAGGACGTACCTTTGAGATATAGTACAGACCAAGCACCATGTCCTGAGAAGGAACGGTGATAGGATCACCACTGGCAGGAGAAAGGATATTGTGAGACTGGAGCATCAACAACTGAGCTTCGAGAATCGCCTCGTTAGAGAGTGGGAGGTGAACAGCCATCTGGTCACCATCGAAGTCGGCGTTGAATGCCGTACATGCAAGTGGGTGCAACTGAATAGCCTTACCTTCAATCATCTTTGGCTGGAACGCCTGAATACCGAGACGGTGAAGTGTAGGAGCACGGTTAAGAAGAACCGGATGACCCTTCATCACATTCTCAAGGATATCCCAAATCTGGTCGTCCTTACGGTCAACCATTTTCTTGGCAGACTTCACTGTCTTCACCAAACCACGCTCAATCAGCTTACGAATGATAAATGGTTTGTACAACTCAGCTGCCATGAGCTTAGGAATACCGCACTCACCCATCTTGAGCTCAGGACCAACTACGATAACAGAACGTGCAGAATAGTCGACACGCTTACCGAGCAGGTTCTGACGGAAACGTCCTTGCTTACCCTTCAATGAATCAGAGAGTGACTTGAGCGGTCTGTTACTTTCAGACTTCACTGCACTTGCCTTACGTGAGTTGTCGAACAAGCTATCGACAGCCTCCTGAAGCATACGCTTCTCATTACGCAGAATCACTTCCGGAGCCTTGATCTCGATGAGTCGTTTCAGACGGTTGTTACGTATGATGACACGACGATAAAGGTCGTTGAGGTCAGATGTTGCAAAACGTCCACCATCGAGTGGCACCAACGGACGGAGGTCTGGAGGTGTAACAGGGATGTTGTGCATAATCATCCATTCAGGTTTGTTCTTCTGACGTGATGCACGGAACGACTCAACAACCTGCAGACGCTTCAATGCATCTTGCTTACGCTGCTGGCTTCCGTCTGTATTGGCACGGTCACGTAATTCGTATGACAATGAGTCGAGGTCGACATGCTGGAGCATGTATTCGATAGCCTCAGCACCCATCATGGCGATGAACTTGTCTGGATCGTCATCAGGAAGTTGCTGATTTCCTTCTGGAAGACGGTCAACAATATCCCAATAGTCTTCTTCAGCAAGCAGTTCGCCAGAGACAATATTCTTCTCAACATTCTCAGCAGCACCTGCCTGAATGATGATATAACGCTCGTAATAAATGATTGAATCGAGCTTCTTGGTTGGCAAACCAAGCAGATAGCCAATTTTATTTGGCAGCGAACGGAAGTACCAGATATGAGCAACTGGCACAACGAGAGCAATATGTCCCGTACGTTCACGACGAACTTTCTTCTCCGTAACCTCTACACCACAACGGTCGCAGACAATACCTTTGTAACGGATACGCTTGTACTTTCCACAATGACATTCATAATCCTTTGTAGGACCGAATATACGCTCGCAGAACAGACCGTCGCGCTCTGGCTTATAGGTACGGTAGTTGATGGTTTCTGGTTTCAACACCTCACCATGTGAATTTTCCAAGATCTCTTCAGGAGAAGCAAGACCAATTGAAATCTTCGTGAAGTTAGTCTTTATTTTAGATTCTTTCTTAAAAGCCATCTTTGTATATATAATCTGTTTGTAAGATAAACTGAATTAACACTTTTATTCGAGAGTTACGCTCAAACCAAGTCCGCGGAGCTCGTGGAGCAATACGTTGAGTGACTCTGGGATGCCTGGAGTTGGCATAGGATCGCCCTTAACGATTGCCTCGTAAGCCTTAGAACGACCAACAACGTCGTCAGACTTGATTGTGAGGATTTCCTGAAGAACATGTGAAGCACCAAATGCCTCAAGTGCCCAAACCTCCATCTCTCCGAAACGCTGACCACCAAATTGTGCCTTACCACCAAGTGGCTGCTGAGTGATGAGAGAGTACGGACCAATTGAACGTGCATGCATCTTATCTTCTACCATGTGACCGAGTTTCAACATGTAAGTAACACCTACGGTTGCCTTCTGGTCGAATGGAAGACCTGTCTCACCATCATACAACTGCGTAGAGCAGCAACGTGGCAGTCCAGCCTTGTCTGTCCACTCGTTGAGGTCTTCAAGGTGAGCTCCGTCGAAGATTGGAGTAGCAAAACGCACACCGAGCTTCTTTCCTGCGGCACCAAGCACTGCCTCGAAGATCTGTCCGAGGTTCATTCGTGATGGCACACCAAGTGGGTTAAGCACGATGTCAACAGGAGTACCATCCTCAAGGAACGGCATGTCTTCCTGACGTACAATCTTTGATACGATACCCTTGTTACCGTGGCGACCTGCCATCTTATCACCTACACCAATCTTACGCTTCTTAGCAATGTAAACTTTCGCCATCTGAATAATACCAGCAGGAAGTTCATCACCGATAGTAAGTGCCAGTTTCTTACGTTTCAACTCTGCATCAAGCACCTTATATTTCTTAAGGTAATTGATGACCAACTCGCGAATGAGCGTATTGGTATGTTCATCGTTAGTCCAACCAGAGAGCTGAATAGATGTGTAGTCCAGATGTTCAAAGTCTGATGCTTTGAACTTAGCACCTTCTGGAATAATCTCTACTCCCATATAGTCCTTCACACCCATAGAAACCTTTTTATTCGTAAGCGTGAGCAACTTGTCAATGAGAATTGCCTTGAAGTCGTCAACCTTATCCTGGAACTCTTTATCGAGTTTTGGCAACTCCAGTTTGTCGCGATTCTTGTCTGCGCGAGTCTTCATTGCTTTAGAGAAGAGCTTCTTGTCAATTACCACACCACTGAGTGATGGATTGGCCTTGAGAGAAGCATCCTTGACATCGCCGGCTTTATCACCAAAGATTGCACGCAACAATTTTTCCTCTGGAGATGGGTCAGACTCACCCTTAGGAGTAATCTTACCAATCAGAATGTCGCCTGGCTCAACATGAGCACCAACACGAATAATACCGTTCTCGTCCAAGTCTTTTGTTGCTTCTTCGCTGACATTTGGGATATCAGATGTCAACTCTTCAACACCGCGCTTGGTCTCACGTACTTCCAAAGAGAATTCGTCAACGTGAACAGAGGTAAGGATATCATCACGTACCACACGTTCGTTCAACACGATGGCATCCTCATAGTTATAACCCTTCCAAGGCATGTATGCAACCAAGAGGTTACGTCCAAGTGCCAACTCACCCTCTGCCGTAGCATATCCCTCTGTAAGGATATCGCCCTTATGAACTCTTTGACCCTTATCACACATAGGACGGAGGTCAATGGTCATATTCTGGTTGGTACGGCGGAACTTAGGAAGTTTGTATTCCTTTACTGCTGGTTCAAAGCTTACGAACTCCTCATCCTCTGTACGGTCGTAGAGAATACGGATGGTGGTAGCATCAACATACTCAACAACACCATCACCTTCTGCGGTGATCATCGTACGAGAATCCTCGCATACCTGTTTCTCAATACCTGTACCTACGATAGGAGTCTCAGTTGTAATCAATGGAACTGCCTGACGCATCATGTTAGATCCCATCAATGCACGGTGAGCATCGTCGTGCTCCAAGAATGGAATCAACGCAGCTGCGATAGAAGCAATCTGCTGCGGTGCTACATCCATCAAATCAACCTGTGCAGGTGGAACAACTGGATAGTCGGCATCCTTACGACACTTGACAACTTTACGGATGAAGTTTCCGTCTTCTTTGAGAGGTGCGTTTCCTTGTCCGATAATCTTTGATTCTTCCTCCTCTGCAGAAAGATAAATCACGTCATCGTTATTGACATTACATACACCATTCTCTACCTTACGATATGGAGTCTCAATGAATCCAAGGCTATTAATCTTTGCATAAACACAAAGAGATGAGATCAGACCGATATTAGGACCTTCAGGAGACTCGATTGGGCAGAGACGACCATAGTGAGTGTAATGCACGTCACGAACCTCGAATCCGGCACGTTCACGAGTCAAACCACCAGGACCAAGGGCAGACAAACGACGTTTGTGTGTGATTTCTGCCAATGGGTTCGTCTGGTCCATGAACTGTGACAATGCGTTTGTTCCGAAGAACGAGTTGATAACTGACGAAATGGTCTTTGCATTAATCAGGTCGGTTGGAGAGAACACTTCGTTATCACGTACATTCATACGTTCACGGATGGTACGGCTCATACGTGCCAAACCAACAGCGAACTGGTTAGAGAGCTGCTCACCAACGGTACGTACACGACGGTTGCTCAAGTGGTCAATGTCGTCTACGACTGCCTTTGAGTTTGCCAACTCAACCAAGTACTTGATGATTTCGATGATATCCTCCTTGGTCAGGACGCGGATAGTTGGGTCTGTGTCAAGACCTAACTTCTTATTGATTCTGAAACGACCTACATCGCCCAAGTCATAGCGCTTGTCAGAGAAGAACAAGTTGTTGATAACCTCTCGTGCACTGGCGTCATCAGCAGGGTCAGCATTACGCAACTGACGGTAGATGAATACCACTGCCTCTTTCTCAGAGTTACTTGGGTCTTTCTGCAGGGTATTGAAGATGATAGAATAATCAGATGCACCTGTTTCTTCGTGGTGTACGAGAATTGACTCTACGCCCGTTTCAAGAATGATGTCGATCTGCTCGTCTTCAATGACAGTCTCACGCTCGATAACTGTTTCGTTACGCTCGATAGATACTACTTCACCCGTTTCTTCATCGACGAAGTCCTCTGACCAAGACTTCAGCACACGAGCAGCCAGCCTGCGGCCTTTCATCTTCTTCAGGTTGGTCTTGTTGGCTTTTACTTCTTCTGCAAGGTCGAAAATACGAAGAATATCCTTATCTGTCTCATAACCGATGGCACGAAGCAGTGTTGTTACAGGCAACTTCTTCTTACGGTCGATGTATGCATACATGACATTATTGATGTCAGTAGCGAACTCAATCCATGAGCCTTTGAACGGAATAATACGTGCAGAGAACAAAGGAGTACCGTTGGCATGTATGCTTGAGCCGAAGAACACGCCTGGAGAACGGTGTAACTGAGAGACAACGACACGTTCGGCGCCATTGATGACGAACGTTCCGTTATCAGTCATATAAGGGATAGGGCCAAGGTAAACATCCTGAATTACCGTATCGAAGTCTTCATGCTCTGGATCAGAACAATAAAGTTTCAGTTTTGCCTTCAACGGCACACTAAATGTTAGACCTCTTTCCAAACATTCCTCGACAGAATATCTTGGAGCATCAATGTAATAGTCCAAGAATTCCAACACGAAATTGTTACGAGTATCTGCAATAGGGAAGTTCTCTGCAAACACCTTATACAGACCGTCATTCTTGCGCTTCTCAGGCGGGGTATCCAGCTGCAAGAAGTCTCTGAAAGACTCCAGCTGAACATCCAAGAAATCAGGATATGGCATAGGGTTCTTTACAGACGCAAAGTTAACTCTGTTTTTTTCGATTTGAGACATCTCTGATATTTTGGGGTTATTATGAACGGGGAATCTGTGTTGATTTGCAACCCGTTTCTTGGTTAAAATATATATACGCAAAAAGTTAAGAACCCTCAACCTGAGGATTCTTAACCTGATTATTGTAGGTTACAGTTTACTTAACTTCAACTTCTGCACCAGCAGCCTCAAGAGCTGCCTTCAATGCTTCAGCAGTAGCCTTGTCAACACCTTCCTTAACGTTGCATGGAGCAGCGTCTACGAGGTCCTTAGCTTCCTTAAGTCCAAGACCGCAAGATTCCTTAACAGCCTTAACTACCTGAAGCTTAGCAGCACCTGCGCTCTTGAGAACAACATCGAATGCTGTCTTCTCCTCAGCAGCAGCCTCTGCACCTGCACCAGGAGCAGCAGCAACAGCAACAGCAGCAGCTGCAGGTTCAATACCATATTCATCCTTAAGGATAGTCTTTAATTCACTTACTTCTTTCACTGTCAAATTTACCAATTCTTCAGCAATAGCTTTCAAATCTGCCATAATTGTACAAATTTTAATGTTTTATGTTTCTTTAATTTTTGTTTTAATAATTATTCGCCTTTTTCAGCGATTGTGTCAAGAACACCAAAAATAGTGCTTGCACCAGACTCGAGTGCACCAAGAACGCCTTGTACCTGTCCTTCGAGAGCT
>JAFZYE010000071.1 GCA_017616445.1 Bacteroidaceae bacterium | reverse complement strand
TCAGGCTCCAAACGTTGGGAATAGTTGACAGGTGACAATTGACAGTTAAGAGATTCCGAAAACATCGAAAAGAAACAAAAACTGCAAAAACAGCTTAGTCAAGGCCGTAGCTCTACGAGCTTTGCATCTGAGGCCGTAATGCTGAACTTATGAGCGAGCTCCTATTTCAGCCTTCCATCTTCATCTGCTTCCCTGTGGGATACTTCCTTGACTAAGTAAAAAACAGTCGCTGATGCTCAAAAACACAATGCGGCACGTTAGCATTAATATTGGATCAAGGAACGCAGCTTCTGTAATCAAGGAACGCGGTCGCTGTAATCAAGGAAAAAATCTTCTGCGTTCAAGGAAAAAAAGAAAAAAGTTCTTAGAAAAAATGAAAAAAGTTCCTAGAAAATTTAGGATCACTGGTAAAAGTCTGTGTTCAGTATTTTATAGATAAAAAAGCCTTTGGGGAAAAATGAGAGACAAAAATATTAAAAATACTTGCCTGTGATGCATGCTCTAAGAGCATCAGTCCGAAGTTATCGTTCTCAGGCCTGTCTAAGCGAGCTTAACAGCTCTTAGATCGATACCTCCGAACAGCCTACGGCCTCGCATCACAGTCAAGCCAAAATAAGAAAAAAGTGGATGTTTTCGACTAAAGTATAGTGTCTAGCATCTGAACCACGAAGAAGTGTTTTTGTTATTTTTTTATTAATTATCGACACAGGAATATGCAGGTGAGCCCATAGTTTATGTTGGTTTTCAAATGAAGAATGCATTATTCGAACTCGTAGTTCAGTTCTACGATTTCCTCGTATTCATACGGGGGTAGCGAGGGTGAAGCCATAGTCCTTTGTTATTTTCTTCATTTCCTCATGGTCTGCCCCACGCTGGATGCAGTCTCTCATGGCTCGCTTGTATTCGAGCAAGCGGCGGATGGGATTCTGTTTTGTTACGTCTTTTGTTTCCATATCTTCCTGCATTTACGTTTTCTGGTTGCAAATATACAACAATAATAAATATCCTCCAAATTTTGGAGCAGCGAATGCAGAGAAAAGTTCATTTTCTTTGCAGAGTCGCGTCAAATTCTGCCAAAGCTAAATAAAATGAGGTGGATAGTTCAAAAAAAACATCGTTCACCATTTGGCGGGAACGATGGTTTTTGTTTTGAGCGATTGTTGTACGTCGATGATGCGTTGGTTCTTACTGCCTCGGAACAGGAGTGATATATCGCGTTGGGACAGGACGAACCGCCCATCTACGATGACATCCACGTATTTGAGCAGGGGCATGAACTCCTCGTGTTGCAGGATTTCTTCCCACAGGTAGCCCGTATAGCACCAGATGTTATAACCCAGCTGCTGCTTGATCTGTCTGGCCAGTTCGGTTACTGCTTCTATCTGGAAGAACGGATCTCCACCCGAGAAGGTGACAGGAAACTCATTGTATCGAATCACTTCCAGCAACTCCTCGTTGGTAGCAGTTCGCCCGTTGTTGATGTCCCAGGACTGAGGATTGTGACATCCCTCGCAGTGATGGCGGCAACCTGCGAAATAAATGGATGTCCTCAATCCTGGTCCGTCAACGGACGTTCCTTCTGCAATACTCAGAATCTTCATTTACAATTTGACGATTGACAATTTACTATTTGTATTTAGTAGTGAGAGGTTAGAGGTGAGAGAAATGTTCGCAGATGTTAACGCCCTGTGGTATCCTCTTACCTCATACTCCTTACCTCTTACCTCTTTAATAGTTAATTGGGAACTCCTAACTTCTAACTCCTAACTTCTAACTTCTAACCTCTCACCTCCATCTTCCCCCCTTTGGGGGGACGGGAGGGGGGCTTTTACTTATGCACCACTCTGTCCTTCAGCTCAGCCAACTTACCTGAGTTCCAACGGTCGGTTGTACCAACGAGGTAACCGGTGATACGCTGGAGGGTGTCGATATTGGTGCCTCCACACTTCGGACAAACGGTAAGACCTTCTGTTGCATCCTCATAGCCGCAGTCCATGCAGCGGTTGCGGTTGTGGTTCACTGATCCGTAGCCGATATCGTAGCGGTCCATGAGGTCCACGATATTCATGATGGCAGCTGGGTTGTGAGTTGCATCACCGTCAATCTCTACGTAGAAGATGTGTCCGCCTCGAGTCAATGGGTGATAAGGTGCCTCTATCTCTGCCTTGTGGCGAGGGCTGCAATGATAATATACTGGAACGTGGTTCGAGTTGGTGTAGTAGTCCTTGTCGGTCACACCAGGGATGATACCGAACTCCTTTTTGTCGTTCTTTGTGAAACGTCCAGCAAGACCTTCTGCAGGAGTAGCAAGGATAGAGTAGTTGTGCTGGTACTTCTCGCTGAATTCGTTTGCACGGTCGCGCATGTAAGTCACAATCTTCAATCCCAGTTCCTGACTCTTTGGGTCTTCACCATGATGATGGCCTGTGAGTGCGATGAGACATTCTGCCAATCCGATGAAGCCGATGCCGAGGGTTCCGTGGTTGATGACACTTTCGATGGTGTCGTTTGGCTTCAGGTTCTCTGCATTCACCCACAGACGTGACATCAGCAACTGGAACTGCTTCACGAGTGCGGTCTTCTGGAACTGGAAGCGGTCGTTCAACTGCAGGGCAGCAGTCTCGAGCAGGTTGTCGAGTTTTGCGAAGAAGGCATTGATGCGCTCTTCCTCGTTCTCGATATTCATACACTCGATAGCAATCTTCACGATATTGATGGTTGTGAACGACAGGTTACCACGTCCGATACTGGTCTTCTCGCCGAAGCGGTCCTCGAACACGCGTGTACGACATCCCATCGTAGCCAACTCGTACTTGTAGCGCTCAGGGTCGTTGATGTCCCACTTGTCGTGCTGGTTGTACGAAGCGTCGAGATTCACGAAGTTAGGGAAGAACCTGCGGGCAGTTACTTTGCAAGCCAGACAGTAGAGGTCGTAGTTAGGATCTTCGGGCAGGTAGCTCACGCCTTTCTTCTTCTTCCATATCTGGATGGGGAAGATAGCAGTCGAACCGCCACCTACACCCTGATAGGTTGAGTTCAGCAATTCACGAATCACACAACGTCCTTCAGCAGAAGTATCAGTACCGTAGTTGATGCTACTGAATACCACCTGGTTACCACCACGGGAGTGGATGGTGTTCATATTATGGATGAAAGCCTCCATCGCCTGATGCACACGCTGTACGGTGCGGTTGATGGCATGTTGCTTCGCACGCTCAGTACCCGTCAGTCCACCCAGGTTCGCAATCACATAATCCTTGATAGGTGCATCGTAGAGTTCATGCAGGTCCAAACCACTCATCTGCTCGATGTACTGCACCTCTTCTTTATATGACGCGCGTACGTAAGGAGCCATGTAGAAGTCGAATGCAGGAATGGCCTGACCTCCGTGCATCTCGTTCTGAGCTGTTTCGAGTGAGATACAGGCAATAACGCTGGCAGTCTCGATACGCTTGGCAGGACGGCTCTCGCCATGACCGGCACTGAATCCGTTCAACAGGATGTGGTCGAGCGGATGCTGCACGCAAGTGAGCGACTTGGTAGGGTAGTAGTCCTTATCGTGGATATGCAGATAGTTGTGCTTCACAGCTTCACGTGAACGTTCGGTCAGCAGGTAGTCGTCAACGAACGGCTTGGTCGTCTCGCTGGCAAACTTCATCATCATGCCTGCAGGAGAGTCTGCATTCATGTTGGCGTTTTCGCGTGTCACATCATTACGCTTTGCCTCGATAATCTCGAGGAAGATGTCACGCGTCTTAGCTTTACGGGCAATGCTTCTCTTATCGCGATAAGAGATATATTTCTTGGCTACTTCCTTACGAGGACTGCGCATGAGTTCGACTTCCACCATGTCCTGGATTTCCTCGACACTCATCTGTTCCTTACCTTGCATACCAATCTTATCGGTAATACGCTGAATAAGTGCCTCATCTTCTCCCTTTTCTGTTGTCAGCATCGCCTTGCGAATGGCTGCTTTGATTTTTTCTTCGTTGAAGCCTACGATTCGGCCGTCACGTTTCAATACTGTCTGTATCATTTTCGATTGCTTTAGGTAAAAAGTTTGTTGTTAATACGTTTTTTGATTGCATCGAAATCGTTATCCGCGATTTTGGTCGCAAAGTTAGACAAAATACTTGAAACGAGCAAACTTTTTTCGAAAAATTTTTCAACAAAATTTCTGTTTTGGAAAACTTTTTGCTGTTTAAAAATGTGTAATTCATTGCACGTCAATAATATAAAATGTTAAAACGGAAAACTTTTTTATTTTTACGAAAAACAAAAAATTCCCAAATTGCACTTTAAAGCCACATTTTGTGTTTGTAAAAACATAAAGACTTTAGACGCTAGACTTTAGACTTTAGACGTTAGACTTTTGCTCTACTAAACTATAAATTTTGAACTTATATGCATTATGCATTATGAATTATGCATTATTTAAAGCTTTTATTGTGCTCACTTAACCGAATTTTTTGTAACTTTGCAGCCGGTATTAAACCAACAAGATTGAAGAAGCAGGGCGAAAGCCTTCAAGATATATTCTTTTTACAATCATTACTTATCCTCCGCCCGCTGTGACAGTTCGCGGAGGATTTCATTTTGAATACAACAAAAGACAATCAATTCACATAATATGCATATAAAAGCAGCTGATAGAAGCCAAGCGGGCGAAATTGCCCGTCTCATCATGACAGCCATGACCGACGAGTGCTGTCTGCATTTCTGTGGGGTAGGGTATGGCCTGAACGATTTTCGAACGATGATGACAGCTCTGGTTGAACGTGACGATTCGCAATACAGCTACACGAATACGTTAGTTGCGATGATAGAGGATAGGGTAGTGGGTGTAGCCGTCAGCTACGATGGGGGACGGTTGCATGAACTGCGCAGAGCCTTCGTAGCGTATGCCAAAACATATATCGGGAAGGATCACAGCACGATGGACGATGAGACCCAGGCAGGAGAGCTGTATCTGGATTCCTTAGCTGTGTTGCCCGAATACCGTAGGCAAGGAATTGCCCTGCAGCTGCTGGATGCCACGAAGATGCGTGCAGCTGAGTTAGGACTGCCATGCGTGGGGTTACTGGTCGATAAGGGCAACCCCAACGCAGAAGTTCTTTACGCAAAAGCAGGATTCCGCTATGTGAACGACAATAAATGGGGTGGACACGAAATGAAACATTTAATTGCATCCCCTAATCCAACTACTTATTATAATGAACACTTATATGTACAAAGTCCTCATCGTCAGGATAGTAAGTAAATGATTTGGCAGGATAATCCGGATTACCACTATACTCTTCACCTTGAAGTTCCGTAATTTTCCACGTGTCATTATACTGTGCACATCGCCAATGACCACTAGAGAATGTTGAATAGTTGTTTCTGCTGCTAAAAGGCACTTCACCTTTCATCTTCCATTTGAAGTAACTACCAGATTTAGTATTTTTCCCAGTGTATTCCATGACGAAGTTTTTCGCGTCTGTGTATTGATTGTCCACAAGAGCATCTACAGAGAATGATATCTTGGCCTCTTCGTCTTCATAATACATGTTCGACATTTTTTTCGAAGCATCCACAGTAAACCCTGTACCATTTTCTGAATAGTTGATATTACAGTTATCCATCGTTGTTTCCCAGAAAATATCCTTTCCTGCTACATTACCGAAATAGAATCGGGCTATGCTTCCATTGCTATACTTTGCATGGAAAATGCCTTCGAAATATACATAATCCAGTTTTTGCTCAGGCCCTTTCTCTAGAGTCAAATTGAGTTTCATTGGTAGTTGTGACTCATTGTTACGGTTGGTTGTGATGAGATAAAAGAAGATACCCGACATATCTCTGTCTGTGCTTGGGCGGAAACTCTCGATCTTGTCTCCACTAATAACGAGAGGGCTGCCTTTTCTGGCTTTGCCGTCAACTAACACCATCCCGTCCTTGGCTTGAACAACCAAATAAGTCTGTACACCTTCCTCCTGTTGTTCTATCTTCAATTGCATGTCTTTATATGAACCGCTCTTTGTATAGGCGTCACCTAATTTCAGGCTAAAATAATTGATAAAACAGCCGAATGGTTTGCAAGTACCACTGAAATCAAGAGTCTCTTCTTTGGTGAAAACCTTTCCTCTTTTATCACTTGTAGGCATCAGAGATTTGACAGAAGGCAATTTGGGCAACACTTTTTTTGTTGCCATCTTCAGAACGAAGTCATCGTAGCCATCGCCAACGAAAAACCTTGAGCCGTGTTTACTGGCCCATTGCTGTAAATAATCGAAACTAGTTCCTGGCATTCCGGCCATTGTATATTCGAGGGATTCCTTTGACCAAAACTCATAGAGTTCGACAATTGACTTGTTATCGAATCCCTCGGATTTGCGTTGGGTCGTAAAATACTCCAGCAGGGCAGCTGCTGCATACCCGAACTCCGAGTATGTGGTACCCGCCTTTTTTTCTTTAGCGCTTTCCATGAATGGTCCCAGATACTGCTCCATGAAAGCCGAAGAAGGTGTACCATCGTCGTTGAGCTTTTCTGACCACACGGCACCGCTCTCGTATAGAATTTGCATATCACCACCTGTAACTGCTTTCACGAATGGCATACGCGGGTCATACTCTGTTTGAAAATAATGCATAAGCTCATGAATGATAGTCCGTTTCAGATTACTGTCGGTATATTTATCTGTGCCGTATTTTGTCAAGTAATATACACTCAGGGTTACACTATTCCAAGAGTTGGTCAATTTGCTCTGGCTCATGAAACCGTCTTCCTCTATAGCCTTTAAAGTGATTGGAATGTCACGTTCTTCGGAAATCTTGAAACCGAGTTTGTGAATTGTAGTGATAGCCTCGCGTACTTTTTCTGAGAAAGCAGCAGAAGCCCACTGGGTCTGATGTTTTGATAAAATAAACCCATTTACAAGAAAATGCCAAGAGATATTGCCAACTTTGTTAGGCGTTTCGCCACGAGTATTCGCATTTGCATCAAAGCTGTTGCCATCATCGTCGATACGGGTCATGTGCGCAATTCCCACTGTGATATTTGCCGTCTCTTTCGATTCTCCGTTCTTAAAAGCAGGAAGCTCCAGAGTGTATTCCCCGTTGGAGTAGGTGCTCTCGATGGTATGATCGGAATATCCTTCAATACGTTCTGATATAGAGACAGATGGCGCATGGACAACTGCATAGATGTCGCTGCCAGACTCTTCACATTTGATTTTCACCGTTAGAGGCTTACTTATAGTGACAGGGAGTGTTATTTGATAGAACTTCGAAACCTCATCCTCACCACATATCTGCCCCGATTGTGCTTCTGTAACAGCAACATTTGTCTCTTTTTCGAACGTACCAGCAGGAAAAGAAACCGTTATGGCATCCTTCTCTATTGTGCCGCCAGTAGCATCAATTGTCTGCCAGTCATCATCGTTTATGGGAGTATCCGGATTCTGGGGATTGTTGTCGTCAACTTCTTTCTTTGAACAAGAAAATAAAAGGCTAATTGCGAACAGGGCAGCCATACACGTAACCAATTGTGGCATAATTCTCGCTTTTGTCTTCATAATCAATGGTATTTAAGTATTATTAGAATATTTCTGCAAATATACTACGTTTCTGCGTAACTACCAAATATTTTGTAGAAAAAGCAAAAAAAGGAGAGCTGGAGTAAAGGTTTATCGGTTAATTGGTTAATATGTTAGTAGGTTAATTGGTTAATAGGGACTAAAGTCTAGAGTCTAAAGTCTATCTAGATGAGAGTTAAGAAAGGCTGGCGAATGAATCATCCAGCCTCTTCTATGCATTGTTTTATGTTCTGCTTATCTTTGTTTATGAATAGAGTAGGTGACCACTCCCCAAATAGAGAAGTTGCTTTCTGGATCAATCTTTAACATTGGAAAGTCTGGGTTTGCAGGTCTCAGCCAGATGCCATCATTGCGCACCTCAATATATTTCAGTGTGAACTCCCCGTCTACGAAACATACTGCCATGTCGTTATTGCGAGGTTCGAGTCCCCTGTCCACAATCAGCAAATCCCCATCATGAACGTTGGCATCAATCATGCTGTTGCCTGACACGCGTGTACAGAACGTAGTGGCTTTGTGCGATATCAACTCCTTGTTCAGGTCGATGTTCATTTCCGTGTAATCCTGGGCTGGCGAAGGAAAACCTGCCTGCACACTTCCGTCTACAAACGGGGTCTCTTCATGGTCCTCTAGTCCTTCAATCTGATATATTTCCATTTTCTTGTTTATTGTTATTCGCCTGCAAAGATAGAGATAATTTCTGATTCCACAAAAATATTTTTATATTTTTCCTGAGAACACCACTTATTAGGATCACTGCATATTCCTGTGTCAATTTTTAACAAAAACATTGAAAAACCCTTTTGCTCTGGTTAAGACTGTCGTCTTTGATGCCACGTCTGTGAATCCAGTCATGCGAACAAGCTCGCAGTCTCAGCTTCACATCCGCACCATCAATCCCTATGGGATAACAACCAGACCAAAAGAAAAACACCGCTAACGCTAAAAAACACCATGCGGCATGTTAACAGTGAATACGCCAACTTTTTTCTGTTTTTCTGGTTCTGTAGTTCAGACCGTATGGTCGTTTTCGATTCGAATGCCAGAGAAAGGAAGTTTACTTACTGTCTTTGGCAGACGGATTGAAAACGTATGGGTGATACCCATGAACAACAGAAAAGTGTTTTTTGATGTTTTTGTTTTTCTCCGGAGGCTTTTTTATTTATCTCAACACAGGATTTTACCAGTGAGCCAATAATTATCGTTAATTATAACAAAAACGTCAAAATGTATCAAAATAAAGGCTCGTTCGTGTTTTTGTTCGTTTTAGATTTGGAGGATTTTAGTTTTTTTCCTTAATTTGCATGACGAGTAATGAATAAACCAATAATTAATGTATATGAAGTTGAAAATCCTTATCTTTACGTTCTGCCTTGTCAGTATGGATGCGATGGCACAATCAACAATCACCGGTCAGGTTGTTGATAAAGTCGGACTGCCGATATCTGGCGCAAAGGTGAATGCGATTGGACAACCACTTTCCGCGACTACTGCCATTGATGGACATTTCCAGTTGGAAGCACCGGCTCCTGTAATCAAAGCTACCATCAGTGCAGCAGGTAAGGCCACTGCGACGCAGCTGTTAGGGCAGAATACCATCGTGATGCTGAAAGACAACACTTGGTGGACTGAGACTCCTTCCCGTACCAGATTCTTTGTGAATGCCAACACAACCTTTGAATGGTCGTTAAGCGGTATTGATCAACCTTATGGTGTTATGGCTGGTTTTGTGAAGACATACGGAGGTTATGTGCGTTTTGTCGCTGCAGGAATGCATTCAACAACAAACGGGTCAATGGGACACTATTATAACACTCGTGATTATCTGGCTCTGTCGGCTGGCCCTGTCATTAGGCTGGGGTGTCCATTGCATCTATATACGGGTCTTGGATATGTCAAGAAAACTTTGTTGTATGAGTCGAACGGAAAGTATTATAAGGTGGATGAGAAAACAGACGGTGATGTTTATGACTCGACCAGCTACAGTGGACTTACAATCGACCTTGGACTGATGATGAACTACAAGCATTTGAACTTCAACCTTGGTACTACTGCTTACAAATACAACTTTGCCGTTCAGGTGGGTGTGGGAGTTATGTTCTGAAAAATCAAATATAAATTATGAATAGGAAAATAATTATACTGATCATGTGGCTGCTGAGCTTAGGGGCTTCAGCACAACAGGTGACAACCGGTATTGTCACAGATAGAGCAGGGAATCCGATTTCGGGTGCACGAGTGGAAGCGACAGGTACGAGCTTCTATACGATGACAAGTATTGATGGACGTTTCTCGTTAGAGACACCTGTTATTATCAATAAGGTACACATCAGCAGTGCTGGTATGAAATCGGTAGATACGAATGTGCGTTCCAACATGACAGTGGTGCTGAAAGAGGCCACACGATGGAATGAGCAGGCAACGTACTATCACTTCTTTGTGAGTGCTCAGGGTACGGTTGTCAATAGTAAAATGTCAGACTTCCCTATTGGCGTGATGGTAGGAACTGTGAAAGACGTTGGTGTCTACGGACGTTTCCAATATAGCGGCTGTCCTTCAGATGATGGTGAAATGGACTTCACAAATCATGCTTATTCTGCGAAGAGTAGTCATTACTTCTATAATCCAAATGTGAATATGTATCATGATTGGACAGAGTATGACACGGGTTATATGTCGATCACAGGAGGTGTGATCTTCAGATTGGGCAGTCCTTTGCACTTATATTTGGGTACAGGTTACATTAATAGAAAAGTTGTTGTGAAAGATGGTGATACTGGTATGACCTATAAAGATACGAATACATCCATATCTGGTATGCCATTAGAAGTTGGTCTCATGTTGAGAATGGGACATGTCGTAGTGAATGGAGGTAGCTCTTTAATTGGTAAGGAAAATGGTAAGGTAAAATTTAATGCTCATTTTGGAATTGGCTATAGTTTTTAATTAAAAATGAAATCATATGAAGAGAATTAGAATATTTGGACTATTGATATTGACCGTCATTCTTACAGGATGTGAGAACTTGGAGGATTTGGATTTTCTGTTAGAGAATACTCCGCGTGAAACCACAAAGTATATTGAGGATGGTGAATATAATCACTATGCTCCGACACTCATATTGGCTACGTATGCTCGTATTCCAGCTACTTCAGAAGAAGGTATTTACTATTATGTTGGAACATCTTCGACCCTTAATACCGCCAAGGCGAAGAAAATAACAAATATCGTAAAGAATAATGCTGTACGTTACATTGAAGTTGATGGTTTGACTCCAAATACAACTTATTATTATTGGGAAGCAAGGTTAAATGAAGTGGAAAAAGAAATATATAGTAAAAATCCTGTGTCGTTCACAACGAATAATTTCAGTTTAGGTGAGATTGAATTTGATGAAGTCAATCCAAACTTTGTTTCAGTATCAATAGATGTTAATGATTTTGATAAACTCAATCTTGAGTCATCACAGCTATATTTCACGACGTTCCAGGACAATCAAGCTATTCAGTTGAAGGGTCAGCGCATAGACGGTACAAATACCTGGCGAATGAACTTCATTAGTCTTCGAAAAGGAACGACATACGAATTTGAAGCTTGTTTTTTAATCGACTTCCAGAACAATCCTAATAGGGAATCAACTGAAACATTGGCTTTTTCTAAGAAGAAGACAATCACAACTCCAACTTCATATGTGAAACCAGAGTTTGTCGACTTAGGACTAGGAGATGGATTGAAATGGGCAACATGTAATCTTGGCGCAACATCTCCATATCAGACAGGTGGTTATTATGGATATGGTGAATTCTTGGGATATCCATTAGGTAGCATAACGGGCAACTTCACACGCCCAACTACAAGTATTGCTGGCACAAGTTATGATATTGTTACGTCAGAATTAGGACAAGGGTACAGACTCCCGACTGCAAACGAACTGAACGTGCTTAATATTTATTGTACGTGGACATTACAAGGTGATGTGATGCGTTGTACGGGACCTAATGGAAACTACATTGATTTCCCATTAGCTGGATGGGTCACATATGATTCGTATTATAATCCATACGAATATTATTATGGATATACGAGTGATGGATTCTATTACCGTGAGTATCTTCAAGCTGATTTGTTGTCCTCGAAAGGGAATGAAGCTTGTTATATGTCTGGAACGGTTAATAGTTCTAGTTACTACAAAGACTATTATTATCTACAACTCAATGCAAATGGTTCCCATGAGATTAATCCGCGTAATAAGGCGGCCCTTATGTCAATTCGCCCTGTTTGTGAATATTAATCACGATAAATGAAAATATGAAAACAAAAATCAAATACATTGTATGCTTGTTGCTGCTTTCGACCGGCATCTATGCCCAGAGTGACGAGGAGCTACCGAAGAATGCGGAGGAACTGAAGGTGCTGAAGGCTCAGGTGAAGCAGGGAGACTTGCATGCGCAGTATCTGCTGGGTTATAGTTACCTGACAGGTATCAGTGGGGTGACGGTCCAGAAAGCGGAAGAGGGTAAGCGGCTTATCAAGAAGGCTGCTGATGCGGGTAATGCTGATGCGTGTCGTATCATGTACAAGATGGATCCGCTGAAATACTACGACTATCGTGGCGTGGCAGAGAAGCTATATACGGAGGATGGTGGGGGAGAGGCCTGCTACTACATGGCTGAGTTGTGTGCGAACGACAAACGACAGTGCCAGCGATGGTTGAAGACTTCGCTGAAGAAAGGGTATGCGCGTGCTCGGACTGCATTGGAGAGTATCTACAACAACGATTGGAGTGGTTCGGCTACTTCGTTCGAGAGTTGGGTGAACGGCATTCTGGCTATCGGAGAGAGCGAGGATGTGGAACTGCAACTGGAGAAACCCAAGACGGAGATAAAGTATATCAGCGAGGTTGACCAGAACCTGCCAGAGACGAACGAGCAGCACGAGAATACGCTGGCTTTGGTGATTGGCAACGAGAACTATGCAAGCGTGGCTCCTGTGCAGTTTGCACTGAATGATGCCTCTATGTTTGCTGAGTATTGCCGTAAGGTGCTGGGCGTGCCCGAGAAACAGGTGATTTACCTGCCTGATGCCACTTATGGCTCGCTTGTGGGAGCGGTAGCTGACGTGAAAAATATTGCTGAGACATTCCCTGAAGGCGAACTGAACCTTATCTTCTACTACGCTGGACACGGTATACCGAACGAACAGACGAAGGATGCTTACCTGATGCCTGTAGATGCTGATCCGCAGAAGACGAATATATGCTATCCTACGGGTAAACTCATCAGCGATTTGGCTTCTACAGGAGCACGTAGTATCGTGGTGTTCCTTGACGCTTGTTTCAGTGGGGCACAACGAGGTGAGGGCGTCTTGGCAGAGAACCGTGGCGTAGTAATCAAACCGAAAGAGGTGTCGCCCAAGGGACAGATGGTGATGTTCTCGTCTGCTATGGGTGACGAGACTGCCTGGCCTTACAAAGAGAAAGGGCATGGACTCTTTACTTATTTCCTGCTGAAGAAACTGCAACAGAGTGCAGGTGAGACCACACTGGACGAGTTGAGCGACTATCTTGTGATGCAGGTGCGTCGTCAGAGTGCCCTCAACTTAAAGAAACAGACTCCTACCGTTGTTCCTTCGACTGCTGTAGGAGAAGAATGGCGTGAGTGGAAACTGAAATGAGGGAAAGCCCCCTCTAACTCCCCCAAAGGGGAGGACAGATGTAAAATGTAGAATGGTAAATGTAAAAATTGTAAATTAGGAGTGACAGGAGTGGCAGGAGTACAGGAGTGACAGACGACACCAATGGGTGTTAACATTAGCAAAGTATCGTCGAACGAAGTGATAACTCCGAGGCCGTAGGCCGATAACTTCTATAACTTCGAGTGAAACGATAACTTCTTAAAGAATAAAATTGTAAATTGTAAATAGTAAATGAAAAGGCTTGTTTTATGTGCTTGTGCCGTTATGGCATGTATGGGTGCTGGGGCACAGAAGGGTGCGTACAGCATCACAGGTAAGGATTATCATGGAACTACACGTGTGTATCTGCAAGAGGTGGGTATTGAAGGTCGGTTGGATTCGGCTGTTGTGAAAGATGGAGTGTTTACGTTTAAAGGGAATACCGACCAGACGAGGTTTGTGGAAATCATGACCAAGGAAGGTGAGTTGATGGGACAGTTCATTCTGGAGCCTGGTACGATCAGCTTACGTGGTAACAACTTTTATGGAGGGGGTGCTCCGCTGAACGAGGCGTTCTGCAACCTGAGTGACGAACTGGCGGTTTATGAAAAGAAGTTGCGTGATGGTGAAATCACTGAACAGGAAAATGATAGGGTACATGCGGAAAAGGTGTTAGCCCTGGTGAAGGCTCACATGAACGACGCATTGAGTGCCCGTGCATTCTATTTTTATAATTCGTATTTCGAGAAGAACACATTCAAGGAGTTGTATGACAAGGGTAACGAGGGTCTGAAGGCAGTTCCTTGGTTGAAAAAGAGGCGTGAAGAATATGCACGGATTGCTCCGACGGAGGAAGGCATGATGTTCAAGGATTTTGAAGTGCCGTACGAGGGTAAGATTCAGCGGTTGTCGGACTATGTGGGCAAAGGTAAATATGTGCTCATCGATTTCTGGGCTTCATGATGCGGACCATGCAAGAAAGAGGTTCCTAATATCATAGAGGTGTGGAACAAATACAAGAACAAGAACTTCGTGGCTGTAGGTATCGCTACCTCGGATAAGCCGGAAGACACGAAGGCATCTATAAAGCAGTTGGGTATAGAGTATCCTCAGATTCTGAACAATTGGGGTGAGGCATCAGAGCCTTATGGAGTGACGACCATCCCACAGATTATTCTGTTCGGTCCTGATGGGAAGATACTGCGTCGTGGACTTCGAGGCCCCGAAATCATGGAGGCTGTGGAGAAATATCTGAAAGATTGAGGACCCCCCAACCCCCTTTAGGGGGAGTGATTGAAGTCCAAAGTAAAAATTTTTTTCGGGTTTGCAAAATAAAAGTGAAGGTTTTACGTTATATAGGTAAAAGCATATTAATCACTAATCCCATTGCAGCCTATGAGAGATTTTACACAAGACACTGATTTCGATTCTTTTCAATTTGACGGAATGACAATGATGCATGCCAGCGAAGAAACTCTGAGTTTCATTCGTCTGTTTGCACAGAATTATTAAGTAGAGACTTTAAAAGTTAGAAGTTAGGAGTTAGGAGTTAGGAGTTAGAAGTTAGGAGTTCCCTATTAACCTACTAACCAATTAACCTAATAACCTCAAAACTAATAACCCATTAACCCAATTTTTTCTTGGAACCTAATGAGTTACTGAAATCGTTGGCGTCGAATCCTGATGTGAGGCGATTGGCGGAGGCGATTACAAAACGAAAATCTAATGTAGTGGTAGATGGACTTCAGGGTTCATCTGCTGCTTTGTATTTTGCTGCTATCCTGAGAAGTATGGCTAAGGACGAAGGGAAGAAGGACACGGTGTTGTTTGTGCTGGACGATCAGGAAGATGCGGGGTATTTCTATCATGATCTGACTCAGATGTTGGGCGATAAGGATGTCGTGTTTTTCCCTTCATCGTACCGTAGAGCCATCAAATACAATCAGAAGGATGATGCGAATGAGCTGCTCAGAACCAATACCCTCACAAAAGTCCTCCAGCCCTCCCTCTCGGAGGAGAACTCTCAACTAATTATTGTCACATATCCTGATGCCTTAGCCGAGAGGGTCGTTTCGCGTCAGAATGTGGAACAACACTCCATCGTGTTGTCGAAAGGGGGCTCGATTGATGTGACGGAACTGGAAACGCAGCTGTTTGATTTGGGCTTCACGCGTACCGATTATGTATACGAACCTGGTCAGTTTGCCATTCGTGGTAGTATCGTGGATGTGTTCTCGTTCAGTAATGAGGATCCGTATCGTATCGATTTCTTTGGGGATGAGGTGGATAGCATCCGCACGTTCGATATCGTCAGTCAGTTGTCGGGTGAGAAACTGGATTCGGTCACCATCGTTCCAGACCTGCTGGAAACCCAGAGTGAGTACATTTCCTTACTCTCGTTCCTTCCCGAAGATACGCTTCTCGTGGCTCGCAACCTGGACTTTGTGGCTGATAAGATAGGGGAGATTTGCAAGGCTGGATTCTCAAGGCAGGCAGAGACGGAGAATCGGTTAGCGGTTAGCGGTAATCGGTTAACGGAGAATACGAGAGAACTGGATGCTGGTTTCTTGTCTTCGCGTGAGGAATTTGAGAAGGAAGTGGCAGGATTGCGTAAGGTGCAGATTGGGAAAATGGCAAAAGGCGAAGGGCAAAGGGACTTGCAGGTGTCGTTTAATACGGGCACACAACCTTTGTTTCACAAGAACTTCGAACTGGTGACGAACGAGTTTGAACGACTCATCGGCGAGGGGTATTCAATCAACATATTTGCGGATAACGAAAAGCAGATACGGCGTCTGGAGGACATCTTCGACGCCAACCGTAAGGGTGATACGCTGATTACGTTCACACCTGTTCCGACTGCTATTCATGAAGGCTTCATCGACCACACGACCAAACAATGCTACTTTACAGACCATCAGTTGTTCGACCGTTATCATAAGTACAGCCTGAAGAGCGATAAGGCTCGTCGGGGAAAGGTAGCCCTGACGCTGAAGGAGATACAGCAGTTCGAGGTGGGCGACTATGTGGTGCATATCGATCACGGTGTGGGTAAGTTCGGAGGACTCGTGCGTGTGCCTACGAACGGAGCCATGCAGGAGATGATAAAGATTCTGTATCAGAATGACGACATCGTGTATGTATCGATACATGCATTAAATAAGGTGTCGAAGTATAAGGGCAAGGAAGGGGAGGCTCCACGGCTGAACCGGCTGGGTACGGGTGCCTGGGAGCGGATGAAGGAACGTGTGAAGAAGAAGGTGAAGGACATCGCTCGCGACCTCATCCGGCTCTATTCGCAACGTATGCAGGAAGATGGGTTTGCTTTCAGTCCCGACAGCTATATGCAGCATGAGCTGGAGGCCAGCTTCATCTATGAAGATACGCCCGATCAGTTCAAGGCCACGCAGGATGTGAAGACCGATATGGAGAAGCGTCAGCCGATGGACCGACTCGTGTGTGGTGATGTAGGATTCGGAAAGACCGAGGTCGCCGTCCGTGCAGCCTTCAAGGCGGCAGCCGACAGCAAGCAGGTAGCTGTCTTGGTGCCTACAACGATTTTGGCCTATCAGCATTATCAGACGTTCAAAGAGCGACTGAAGGACTTCCCTGTAAGGGTGGAATATATCAGCCGTGCACGTAGTGCGAAACAAACCAAGGAGGTGCTCGACGACTTGAAAGAGGGAAAGGTGGATATCATCATCGGCACCCATAAGCTGATAGGTAAGGATGTGAAATTCAAGGACCTGGGGCTGCTGGTCATCGATGAGGAACAGAAGTTCGGAGTGTCGGTGAAGGAGAAACTGCGTCAGATGAAAATCAATGTAGATACCCTTACCATGACTGCCACACCGATACCTCGAACCCTCCAGTTCTCGCTCATGGGAGCACGCGACCTGAGCATCATACAGACCCCGCCCCCCAACCGCTATCCGATACAGACCGAGATTCATACCTTCTCGCCCGAAATCATCGCAGAAGCCATCAATTTCGAGATGAGCCGTAACGGACAGGTGTTCTTCGTGAACAACAAAATCAGCAATCTCGAAGAGCTGAAGGCGCTGATTCAGAAACACGTTCCCGATGCACGAGTGTGTGTCGGACATGGACGTATGAACCCCCAGGAGTTGGAAGAGGTGGTGTTCGACTTCATGAATTACGACTACGACGTGATGCTCTCGACCACGATTGTGGAGAACGGAATCGATATACCGAATGCGAACACCATCATCATCAATGGGGCACAGAACTACGGACTGAGCGACTTGCATCAGATGCGTGGACGAGTGGGACGAAGCAACAAGAAGGCGTTCTGCTATCTCTTGGCTCCCCCGTTGGCCGCCCTCAACGACGACTCCCGACGACGGCTCCAAGCCTTGGAGAACTTCTCAGGGTTAGGGTCAGGTATGCAGATTGCACTTCAGGATCTCGATATCCGAGGGGCAGGCAATCTGTTGGGGGCCGAGCAGAGCGGATTCATCGCCGACTTGGGTTACGAGGCCTACCAGAAAGTGCTGGCCGAAGCGATGGACGAACTGAAACACGAGATGTCGCAGCACCCCGCAACTGACGGGCAAGGCGATGTGGAACCTGTTTATGTAAATGTGCCGTTTGTGACCGAAGCCTCTGTCGAGTCCGACCTTGTGGCTCACTTCCCTGAGACGTTTGTTCCCAGCAGTGGAGAGCGCATCACGTTGTATCGCGAACTCGATTCCATCACTTCATACGAACAACTCGAATCTTTCCGTCTTCGTCTTATCGACCGCTTCGGACAGATTCCCGAAGAGGGTGAGGAACTCCTGAAAGTGATGCCGCTTAAGTGGCTGGCAGCTTCGGCAGGAGTGGAGAAGGTGACCCTGAAGAGTGGGAATATGATACTCTATCTCGTCGGCGACTTCGCAAGCAGCTATTACGAAAGTGAGGAGTTCTCACGCATCATCGACTATGCTTCGCTCCATCCACGCGACACCAAGATGCGCGAACACGACGGACGGCGCTCCCTTTGGATAAAAAGTGTGACTTCTGTAAGCCAGGCTGTCACAATTCTCCAAGAAATCAACAAAAAATGTTAGTAAAACACAAACTTTATAAAATAAATCCAAATTTATTTTGTAATTTGCTTCCTTTGTGCTATCTTTGCAGTTCATAGAATAATTTCGTAGCGTATGAACACAAGCGATAGCATCGTAATTATACCGACGTATAACGAGAAGGAGAACATAGAAAAGATTATACGGGCCATTTTCGCACTCGAGAAACCCTTTCACGTGTTGGTCATCGACGACGGTTCGCCCGACGGAACAGCAGCTATAGTACACCGACTCATCGAGAGAGAGTTCAGTGACCGGTTGTTTATCATTGAGCGTTCGGGCAAGTTGGGGCTGGGAACCGCATATATAGCCGGATTCAAGTGGAGTATCGAACACAACTACGATTACATCTTCGAGATGGATGCCGACTTCTCACATGCGCCCACCGACCTCCCACGCCTTTACTCAGCCTGTGCTGACGAAGGCTACGACCTCGCAATCGGCTCCCGATATATCTCAGGCGTGAATGTTGTCAACTGGCCCATGGGACGAGTCCTGATGTCCTATTTCGCCTCGATGTATGTGCGGTTCATTACCGGTTTCCAGATTCACGATACCACCGCAGGATTCAAGTGCTACAAGCGTCGTGTGCTCGAGACAATCGACCTCGATGCCATCCGCTTCAAGGGCTATGCCTTCCAGATAGAGATGAAATTCACCGCCTACAAGTGTGGATTCAAGATTAAGGAAGTACCCGTCATCTTTGTCAACCGTGTCGAGGGAACCTCGAAGATGAGTGGCGGCATATTCAGCGAAGCCCTCCTCGGCGTTATCCGTTTACGTTTAGATGGATGGTTTAAGAAATACCCGAGACCCAAAAGTTAGGAGTTAGACGTTAGGAGTGCATCTGCGCACAAATCTCTCACCACTCACCTCAAAACTAATAACCAAATAACCAAAAATGCAAACAATCATAAGTGGAGCAACTATCGTTAATGAGGAACGTCAGTTCATCGGGTCCGTTATCATCGCCGATGAACGAATCGTGGATGTGCAGGAGGGTGTCGTCCTGCAACCCACAGCCGACGATCTCTTCATCGATGCACGTGGGCTCTTCCTTTTCCCGGGAGTCATCGATGATCATGTGCATTTCCGTGAGCCTGGCTACGAATACAAAGCCGATATCGAGTCCGAGAGCCGTACAGCTGCGGCCGGAGGCGTTACGTCATATATGGAGATGCCCAACACCAATCCTCCCACCACCAACCTCGAACTTCTGGAGGAAAAGTTCAGTCTGGCACGCCAGAAGAGCCGTGTTAACTATTCGTTCTTCTTCGGGGCAACCAACGATAACATTGACGAGATGCGGCAGCTCGACCCCCATCGGGTACCCGGAGTCAAGGTCTTTATGGGGTCAAGCACAGGCAACTTGCTGGTAGACGACCAGAGTGCCATGCGACGTATCTTCGAGCAGTCTCCCCTCCGTATTGTCGCCCATTGTGAGGACAACGAGGTGATTGCACGCAACATCAAGGCATTCAAGAAACGCTATAAGGGACAGAACGATTTCCCTGTACGCTATCATTCACGCATCCGGAGCGTCGAGGCATGCTACGAAGCATCCTCACGGGCGGTTGCCCTGGCCAAGGCGACAGGCGCTCGGCTCCATGTAGCCCATGTCTCGTCTGCTCATGAGCTCTCCCTCTTCGAAGCCAAACCGCTTGAGGAGAAGCAGATAACAGCCGAGGTCTGTCTGGCGCACCTCATGTTCACCACCGAGGACTACGACTGGTTGGGTACACGAATCAAATGCAATCCGTCTGTCAAGACTCCCGAAGACCAGGCTGCCCTCTATGAGGCACTCAACAGCGGAAAGATAGATGTCGTGGCAACCGACCATGCGCCCCACCTCTTGAACGAGAAGGTGGGTGGCGCACTGAAAGCCATGTCGGGCATGCCACTCATCCAGTTCTCTCTCGTGTCCATGCTTGAGTTGGCTGATAAAGGCATATTACCCCTTGAGCATATCCCACAGCTCATGAGTCATAACCCCGCACGTCTTTTCAGAATCCACCAGCGCGGATTCATCCGTCGAGGCTATTATGCCGACCTCGTCTTGGTCGACCCCAACGCCAACTGGCAGGTCGGCGAGGGACGCTACTACACCAAGTGCGGGTGGACACCCATGGACGAACGTACCTTCAAGTGGAAAGTCGTTCGTACCTTGGTCAACGGAGTGACAGCCTACGTAGATGGTATTGTGATTGATGGCGTACGTGGATCCGAACTGGTGTATGATTGACCGTTATCCTGTGCATGAACTGATTCCGCTCATCAGTTGGGAGCATTTCTTCCATACTTGGCATGTGAAAAGCGGAACCGACGAAGCCCTCCGACTCCGTCATGAAGCCGAACAGTTCCTGCGCGACTCGCACCTCGACATCCGTTTTCTCTGCCAACCCTTCGAGGCACATGCTGAGGCCGACGACATCGTCTTGGGCGACACTCGCATCCCCTTTCTCCGGCAGCAGGTGCCCACACCCGAAGGATACTGCCTCTGTATGAGCGACTTCGTCCATCCTGTCCACGACGTGGTATATGTCTTCGCCACGACAGTCCATCAACCTGGAACTTTGAACTTGGAACCTGGAACCTGGAACTTGGAACCTGACGACCCCTACCGTTCCCTCCTCACCCAGACCCTCGCCGACCGTCTCGCTGAGGCGGCAGCCGAACGACTCCAACAGCAGCTCATGCAGGACCGTCGGTTCCCACACACCCATGTCATACGTCCTGCGGTCGGCTATCCCATGATGCCCGATATGTCCATCAATTTCCTCTTGGATCAGTTGTGCGACCTCAGCCGTATCGGTATTCACCTGACAGAAAACGGGATGATGCAACCCCACGCCTCTGTGAGTGGACTCATGATTGCCAATCCCCATGCATCCTATTTCGCTGTAGGACCTATCAGTGAAGAGCAGCTCAGCGATTATGCCCGACGTCGTGGGTATGACGAAATACTGATGAGAAAATTCTTGGGAGTATCCTGATTTCTATAGTATAGAATCTAAAGTCTTAACTCTTTTGAAAGATTGAACGTGAAAATATTGAAGAAAATGCTCATAATACTCGGTGTCATCCTCTTGCTTGTACTTCTGCTGGTGGGTGTCGGCTATTTATATGGTAGTCGTCATTTTGTTGTAGAAGAATCAACTTTGTATTTTGACGACCTACCCGACGAGTTTGATGGTTATCGCATCTGTCAATTCTCCGACTTCCATGCTTTTGCGTTCCATCGCGGTCATGAAGAAGATGTTCAGAAAGTGGTCGACCTCATTAATGCACAGCATTGCGATTTGATTGTGTTTACAGGCGATCTGGTAACCATTCAGGCAGACGAACTTGATGGATTCATGGATCAGCTATCACGACTTTCAGCTCCTGATGGAGTCATCTCCATTATGGGAAATCATGATTATGCGATGTATCAGCGCAGGTTTTCCAAGGCACAACGACGGAATGACATCAAAGACCTGTATAGGCGTCAGCATGATTTGGGGTGGCAACTCTTGCTGAACGAACACACATCCGTCCGTCGAGGCGATGATTCGTTGGTGATTATCGGAGTTGAGAATGACGGAACACCCCCGCATTTCCCTCGTTTTGCCGACTTGAAGAAAGCAATGAATGGTATAGACGATCAGTCCTTTCAGATTATGCTCAGTCATGATCCGACTCATTGGCGTCGTAGCATCATCAAAGACACGGATGTACAACTCACCCTTTCGGGACATACACATGCAGGTCAGCTCCGTGTGTTCGGTTGGTCGCCTGTAACGATGGTATATAAAGAGTGGAGTGGTGTGTATGAAAACGAAAAGACCGATTCGTCGGGAAGAATCATACGTCAGAAGCTCCATATCAGCGATGGTGTAGGCTGTGTACCTATTCCCTTCCGTGTAGGGGCGTGGCCTGAAATCAATGTCTTGACTCTCCGAAAGAGTTAAGGGAAAATGAAAAATGTAAATTTCATTTTATAATTTTTTAATTTTTAATTTTTTACATTTTGTATAATATGTACAAACTCTATTCCTTCCTCATCGCTACACCCCTGTTCGTGATACTCACGGTAATTGTCAGCATCTTAGTGACGCTTACCGCTCTTCTTGGATTGAAGTCTATGGCTCACCGTTATGTACCCATGTGGTGGGGCAAGTTGACTTTTTGGCTCTATCTTCTACCCGTTCATGTTGAAGGACGGGCCCATCTCGATCCTCATCAATCATACGTCTTTGTTGCCAATCATCAAGGTTATTTCGATATTCTGCTGATGTATGGCTATGTTGGGCATAGTTTTAAATGGATGATGAAAGACTATTTGAAGAAGATGCCGATTGTGGGGCCTGTATGTATGGTCAGTCATCAGATATTTGTGGGTGACAGCCTCTCTTCCATTCAACAAGCCGTTAAAGATGCACGTAAAACGTTGCAAGGAGGTATGTCCATGTCGATATTTCCAGAAGGTACACGTAGTGAGGACGGTAAGATGGGACAATTCAAACGAGGAGCATTTATGTTGGCGAATGAGATAGGGCTGCCGATAGTCCCCATTACGATCAACGGATCGTTCCGTGCTTTCAGCCGTCATGCTTATAGTGTGACACGTACCCCCCTCTCACTCAAGATTCATGAGCCCATCCATCCCGACTATTTCCAACGTAAACCTACGAAAGAGTTTATGCAAGAAGTGCATGACATCATTAGTAGGGCAGTCAATTCTGACATCAAATAAGGCAATTTGGGCAAAAAATAAAAAAAATACATCAATAATTGTAGTTTTTTAGTTATTTTTTGTTATGATTCTTCAATTATTCTTAACTTTGCACTGAGTTAATTAACCCAAGTCCTAATTAATACTTAATTATTAAAAGCGTATGAAGAAATTATTTTTGGCTAGTATCGTTGCTCTCGCAATGGGTTTTGCATTTGTTTCTTGTAACCAGACTAATGCTCCTGTAGACATCAAGACTGATGGAACACCAGAAGAAGTGCTGACAGACATTGTTGCTAAGGCTAAGGCTGACGGCGCAAACTGGACTATCGATCAGTGGAAGTATGTTTACAAGCAGGCTACTATCGCTATCAAGCCTATGATGCTTGAGATTGCTGAACTTACGAAAGAGGACAACATTACTGAGGAAAACATCGGGGAAGTGATGGAAAAGCTCGGAAAGCTGCAGACCCAGTATGAGCCTATCGAGAAACTCATGGATGAGTTCAATGAGATTGCTAAAGCTACACCTAACGGTAAGGCTGTAGATGAGGACAAAGAGTTCGAAAAGCAGTTACAGGAAGAACTTGGTCTTCCAGATCTCTAAACCGATTTCTCAAAAATGATAAAAGAAACGCTTCACATCGCTGTGGAGCGTTTCTTATTTGATTTGTTCTTGTGGAATGAGGGTCGGGTCGAACATCACTCTGGAGTGGTTGTCCCAACTCAACTCTCGACAGACGATTTTTCCTGTTGTACGCTCATACGTTTCACGATAGATTTTCGATATACGGTAATAGTTGCCATCAGTTTCCAAATGGAAATGATGCCCTTCTTCTGTCAGGCGATAAGAGTAGGGGAAGGGGTGCTCGCTACGGAGTTCGGCCATGAGCTCATCTCCTTCGCACCACGTGCATAGTTGAACAGTCTGGTCGGTATCGTTCCTAAATCTGTAATCCACGAAGTTGTAGTTCACCGATGTTCCAGCACTATATGGCACATGTTGTCCGTTCACATCAGGTCCTAACGCATCAGAATGATGATGCAGTTCCGTAATGGTTAGCGGACTATGCAGAATCAAGAGGTTGATGGTGTTAGCCAGATTGCACAATCCTCCACCCACTCCTGATGTCAGCCGACCGTTGATGAGAACACGTCCATCTTTGAATCCGTTACGACGGGATGTCTTCCCTACCGTTTCCCAAAACGAGAAGACCTCACCTGGATGGATAAGCAGCCCGTCGATTTTGTTGCAAGCCAACCGTATGTTATCTGCTTTGTTCTGCTGGTGTAGCGGGTCGATACCGGGTCCACGCTTTATCATGTTGTTGTGGTGAGCATACACAACCTCACCTAATCTCTCACCCTGATGGCTTACAGCAAACCGTTCCTGGCCGAACATGTTTTTAATATGTCGTTTCCATCGTTCTTTATGTAGCGAAAGTGCATAAGTAAATGGACAGATTTCACAAAATAGTTTTCTTTTCACTTCTGCTTCAAATTGTAGGGCGTGAGACTTTTCTTGTTTCTACTCGGTTGCAAAGTTACAAAAATTCTCCGTATCACGACCTATAATAAAGAAAAAAGGAGGAATTGCTTTGTCGATTGCGAAAAAAGCAGTAAATTTGCAGCTGTTTTTGGAATCATTCATTGAAAATGAAAAAAATATTTATCCATAACTATAACAACTATTGATCATGAAAAAGGTTTATTTACATTTCCTATTGATTCAGTGCCTGCTATTGATGGGTGCTGTAATGTCTGTTTGTGCACAACAAGTGAAGAATGTCATCGTGATGATTCCCGACGGGTGCTCCCTGGCTACTATCAGCACAGCACGATGGTATCAGTGGATGACCAATCCTGAGAAGGAGAATTTGGCTATTGACCCTTATATCTGTGGAACAGTAAGAACGACATGTTCGAACGCACCGATTGGTGATTCTGCTCCTACCACATCATGTTATATGACTGGGTACACTAGTCTGAAGGGATGGGTAAGTACTTATCCTACTGCAGACCCAGATAATGATATATATCCTGTAGATCCAAAACGAGCTTACCAGCCATTGACAACGGTGCTGGAGGCATCGAAGATGTTGGGCAAATCAACGGGACTGGTATGTACATGTTATTTCCCTCATGCTACTCCTGCCGACTGTTCAGCTCATCACTATGACCGTGATAAGTATGATGAGATTGCTAGCCAGCAGGCCCACAACCGCATTAACGTGATCATCGGCGGTGGTGTAAGCCGTATCACCGTAGAGGGAGAGGCTTACTTGAAGAATGCAGGATGGGACATCATTAAGGATGACCTGAATGCAATGCGTAATTCTACGAACAACAACATGTGGGCGCTCTTCGGACAGAACGACATGCCATACGAACTGGATCGTGACGCAAATCGCTACCCCTCATTGGCAGAGATGACAAGTACAGCCATCAAGAAACTATCGGCTAACCCAAAGGGTTTCTTCCTGATGGTGGAAGGCAGTAAGGTCGACTATGCTGCTCATAACAACGACCTCGCAGCAATGATTCACGATTATCTCGCATTCGATGAGGCGTGCCGTGAAGCTATCGAGTTTGCAAAGAAAAACGGTGAAACGGCCGTGCTCGTTCTTTCCGATCATGGAAACAGCGGACTGAGCATCGGGTGCAGGGATAACGGCAACTATGCCATGACGCCCAAGAACCGTCTTTTTGGGGCCATGAAGAATTTCAAGGCTACAGCTGAAGAAGTAGCCAACAAACTCAACAACGCTCCTTTCGAGCAGGCTCAGAACATCTTCAAGGAGTGGTGTGGCTTCGAGTTGAACAACGAAGAACTGGAGTTCCTCAAGAACTGTGATGAATACAAGAGCAGCCCAATCGAGAAGGAACAGCGCAGGCAACAGTCCAACAAATATTACCGTACGGGCCTCACACGAACCGTAGCGCAGTTCATGACCGACCGAACAGGTTTGGCATTCACTACAAACGGCCACACGGGCGAGGATGTCATCCTTGCAGGCTTCCATCCCGATCCACAGTGGCGACCTGTCGGTGAATGGACAAATGTCAAGTTCAACGCTTATCTCTGCTCCCTGATAGGTATCAATCGCGAGACACTCGACGAACTCAGCAATCAGTTCTTTGCCCCTCACAAAGAGGTGCTCGACGGAGTCGCTGGAGTCACCTATAAGATGGAAAAGATAAAGCTCAATGCACCTACACAAGGCGGGCAGAACCGTGGTGGAGCTGGTGGATTCCCAGGTGGAGGCTTCCCGGGTGGAGGCTTCGGAGGAGGATTCCCAGGTGGAGGCTTCGGTGGATTTGCACGTCCCGTTGTTCCTGAGGTCATGCAACTCACTATCACCACTAAGTCCGGAACGATTACCCTCAAGAGCACTTCGAATGTCGCTGAGGTGAATGTAAAGAAAGGCAAGATGACCAACACACAACTCGTCGACCTCAAGACCGTAGCCCTCTATGTCGACAAGAACGACACATTCTACATCCCCCGTAACATTTTGTCTCTGGTGCAGCAACAGCAGTAATTATTATAAATTATTCAATTATAAATTACATTAAAATGAATTTTGACACACAAGTCTTCTCTTTGATTGAACGCGAACATCAGCGCCAACAGAAAGGTATTGAGCTGATTGCGTCAGAAAATTTTGTAAGTGACCAAGTCATGCAGGCTATGGGTTCATGCCTCACGAACAAGTATGCCGAGGGCTATCCTGGCAAACGCTATTATGGCGGGTGCGAAGTGGTCGACGAGGTAGAACAATTAGCGATTGATCGCGTATGCAAACTCTTTGGTGCCGAATATGCCAATGTACAGCCACACTCAGGAGCGCAGGCAAATGCTGCTGTCCTACTTACCGTATTGAAACCCGGTGACACATTCATGGGACTCAACCTCGACCATGGAGGTCATCTCTCACATGGCAGCCACGTCAACACAAGCGGTATCCTCTATAACCCCGTCGGTTATAACTTGAATCCTGACACTTGTCGTGTCGATTATGACGAGATGGAGCGTCTGGCCTTAGAACACCATCCAAAACTCATCATCGGTGGTGGTTCGGCATATAGCCGTGAATGGGACTATGCACGCATGCGTCAGATTGCAGATGAGGTGGGTGCCCTCCTCATGATCGACATGGCTCATCCTGCTGGTCTGATTGCCGCAGGTTTACTCGATAACCCACTCCGATACGCACATATCGTAACATCGACTACACACAAAACCCTTCGTGGTCCGCGTGGAGGTATCATCCTGTTGGGGAAGGACTTTGATAACCCTTGGGGACTCACCACACCGAAGGGAGAGGTAAAGAAAATGTCGCAGCTGATTAACTCAGCTGTCTTCCCTGGGCAGCAGGGTGGACCACTCGAACATGTCATAGCAGCAAAGGCAGTCGCATTCGGCGAGGCACTCACTCCCGAGTTCAAGGTCTATCAGACTCAGGTGAAGAAGAATGCTGCTGTATTGGCTCAGGCTTTGATGGATAAGGGCTTCTATATCTGTTCGGGAGGTACAGACAACCACAGCATGTTGGTTGACCTCCGCACCAAATATCCTGACCTCACGGGTAAGGTGGCCGAAAAAGCGTTGGTTGCTGCTGATATTACAGCCAACAAGAACATGGTGCCCTTTGACAGCCGCAGCGCATTCCAGACGAGCGGAATACGTTTGGGTACTCCTGCTATCACTACTCGTGGTGCGAAGGAGGATCTGATGTATGAGATTGCCGATATGATTGAGAAGGTACTCAATGCACCTGAAGACGATAAGGTGATTGCTGCGGTTCGTGCTCACGTGAATGAAATCATGAAGGACTATCCAATGTTTGCTTGGTAACAGCCGATGGATACCCGTTCGAGCATATTAGGAATGAATACTACTGAGCTTCAAGCGATTGTCTTGGAGCTCGGTATGCCTAAGTTTACTGCCAAGCAGATTGCCCAATGGGTGTATCAGAAGCGGGTTACGACGTTTGATGAGATGACAAATATCTCGAAACGACATCGTGACCTGTTGGCTGAGCGTTTCGCTGTCGGACGGAGGACTGCCAAGGATGTGCATACATCGAAGGACGGAACAGTGAAGTATCTGTTCCCTACTGAAGACGGACAATCGGTAGAGACTGTATATATTCCGGAAAAAGACAGGGCGACGTTGTGTGTGTCGTCACAGGTGGGGTGTAAGATGAACTGCTCGTTCTGTCAAACAGGCAAACAGGGGTTTCAGGGAAATCTGACGACTGCCGATATCTTGAACCAGATTTATTCGATAGACCAACCGGAATCCCTCACCAATATTGTATTTATGGGGCAGGGAGAACCGCTTGACAATTATGATGCACTGATGAAAGCAATCAACCTCCTGACTTCCGACGAAGGATGGGCATGGAGTCCAAAGCGCATCACGTTATCGACGGTAGGACTGAAAAAGAATCTGAAACGGTTTGTCGAAGAAAGCGAATGTCATCTGGCAGTGAGTATGCATTTCCCGTTCCATGAAACGCGCATGCAGTATATGCCCGCTGAACGTCAGTACGGAATCGAGGAAATCGTCGAACTGCTGAGTCAGTACGACTGGAGCCATCAGAGACGTCTTTCTTTTGAATATACGATGTTCGATGGTGTGAACGACTCAATGGTGTTTGCCAAGGAGATTGTGCGTCTGCTCAAGAATCTCGATTGTCGGGTGAACCTGATCCGTTATCATCGTATTCCAGATGTGGAATTGGAAGACACTCCTCTGCCAAAGATGACAGCTTTTCGTGATTATCTTACCAAACATGGTGTTTACACCACGATTCGTACATCGCGTGGGCAGGATATTCAAGCTGCGTGCGGAATGCTCATTTCTAAAGAAGAAAGCTTATGAGACAATCAGTGAACCTCTTGACCATACTGATAGCGACCATCCTGCTCGCAGGATGTTCTGCCAATCCCGACGTGCCCAAGCGTAGGCATGCACCTCGTCCCGTACTCGTTCCTGCTTCCAGCGGGAATCCATACGAGGTGCTGGTCGTCGCAGAAGATTCCTTATGGAACGGATTCGCAGGAAAAGCGCTCCAGGTGGTCCTCGACAAAGATGTGCCCATGTTACCACAGCGTGAGCCGATGTTTCATGTGAGCCATATCGTGCCCGCAAAGCTGAATCGTATCACAAATATCTTCCGTAACATCATCATCTTGAAGACCAACGAGTACACCACAACACCACGTATCACGTATGAACGCGATGTGCATGCCATGCCACAGTTGATCATGACCATTCAAGGTCCTTCTGCGAACGGCATATCGACCTTTATCACAGAACAGACGAGGATCATTATCCAAAACCTCACTGCTGAGGAAATCAATCGCAACGCGATGCTGCTTGAGGACGATTACAACATCGCATTCTACAGAAAGTGCAAGGAGATGTTCGGGTGTGAGTTGTATATACCCCAAGACTTGTTGAAAATGAAGGTTGGTGAGGATTTCCTGTGGGCCTCAAATGATGGATTGACTACGATACAGAATATATGTGTTTACAGTTTCCCTTACGTGTCGGAGAAGGTGTTTACGCATGATAACTTCATCAGGTTGCGTGATAAGTTCATGAAAGAGAACATACCAGGTGAAAACCCCGATCAGTACATGACTACCAACCACGATTATGTCGTGACTCGACCCATATCCGTCATGGGACGTTATGTACTGGAAGCACGTGGGTTCTGGAAAATGGAAAACGACATGATGGGGGGACCATTTGTGTCGCATGCTTCTGTAGATACGGTGAATAATCGGGTCGTTGTGGTCGAGGGATTTGTCTATGCGCCCGAAAAGATGAAACGAACCATGATTCGTCGACTTGAAGCGGCATTATACACGTTGAGATTGCCAGATAAATTGAAAAATTGAACAAAAGGAGACAAGGAGACAAATCCGAAGAAGATAAATAGTAAAGATTGAATTCGTTTTTATGAGAAAAATAAGAGTAGGAATCACTCATGGTGATATAAACGGTGTGGGGTATGAGATTATCCTCAAGACATTTGAGAATCCCGAGATGTTGGAGTTGTGCACGCCGATTGTCTATGGATCGCCAAAAACGGCTACCTATCACCGAAAGGCGATTGAGTGCGCAACCAACTTCGTCGTGAAGAACAATGCGCGTGATGCTGACGACAACATGCTGAACGTCGTGAATTGTTTTGGTGAGGAGGAGATAAAGATTGATTTCGGACAATCGACTCCTGAAGCTGGAAGGGCGGCACTCATCTCGCTGGAGAGGGCTTTGGCTGATTATCAGAAGGAATTGATCGATGTGTTGGTAACTGCACCCATCAACAAGAACAACATTCAGGGTGAGGGATTCCATTTCCCTGGACATACTGAGTACATAGAATCGAAAGTGGGGGAGGGCAATAAGTCGTTGATGATTTTGATGAACGACTCACTGAGAGTGGCTCTTGCTACCACTCATCTGCCCTTGAGCCAGGTGGCCGGGGCAATCAGAAAAGATGTGATGGAGGAGAAAATTCGTATCTTGAACCAGTCGCTGAAACGCGATTTCCGAATCGACAACCCTCGTATTGCTGTACTGGCCTTGAATCCTCATTGTGGCGACGGAGGTTTGATAGGAACAGAAGAGCAGACGATGATCATTCCGACCATCGAACAGTTGTTTGCTGAAGGCATCAGGTGTTTTGGTCCATACGCTGCGGACGGATTCTTCGGCTCGGGCAATTATGCCCATTTCGATGCAGTCTTGGCCATGTATCACGATCAGGGATTGGCGCCCTTCAAGGCTTTAGCGATGGACAGCGGTGTGAACTATACGGCTGGACTCCCAATCGTACGTACTTCGCCCGATCATGGAACGGCATACGATATTGCGGGCAAGGGTGTCGCTCGGGAGGATTCGTTCCGTGCTGCTATCTATACGGCTATCGATGTAGTCCGAAACCGCAGAATCTTCGATGAGGCTCACGCACACCCCTTACGCCGACAGTATTACGAGAAAAAGGATGATAGTGATAAACTGAAACTCGATCAGGTCACCGATGAGAACGACCTCGGACTCGAATTGTAAGGAACGTGAAGAATAAGACCAGAAACATATTTTTCCTTTTTGGTATCATCGCCATCGTTATTATGATTCTGACTTTCAAGGTCAGTTTCGTCGAGATGTGGAACCATATCCGACATGCAGGTTATTGGATATTCGCCGTGCTGGGCATGTGGATTGTGCTGTATTTCATGAATGCATGTACCTGGAGAATCATCATCCGAGGGAGCGGCGACTGTCCTATCCCCTTCTGGAAACTCTATAAGATTACCATCACAGGCTTTGCGCTCAACTATGCGACTCCGGCAGGACTCATGGGGGGAGAACCCTATAAAATTATGGAACTCACACCCTATATCGGACGTGAACGCGCCACATCATCCGTGTTGCTGTTTGCTATGACCCATATCTTTGCACACTTCTGGTATTGGTTGACCGCAGTTGTGTTGTATGTACTCTTTGTTCCCATCGATACACGTATGGCCATCATCCTCCCACTCATTGCGCTGTTTGCCCTGAGTGGTATCTATCTGTTTGTAAGAGGCTACAAGCGAGGGATGGTTGTGGGACTGGTGAAACTGGTGAGTAAGATACCTGGCTGTAAGAACTGGGGACGACGATTCCTTGAGACCCATGTGGAAGAACTGCGTAATATCGATTGTCAGATAGCACAGCTGCAAGGACAGAACAAACATAGTTTCTATGGCTCGTTCTTTTTGGAATACATAGGAAGGGTGTTACAGTCGTTTGAGATCTTCTTCATGCTTCGTTTGGTAAATGTGCAGGGAACGGTTCCGCAACTGTTTATGTATTCGTTCGTCATTCTGGCATTCACCTCGTTGTTTGCCAACCTGCTGTTCTTCATGCCATTACAGTTGGGCGGAAGAGAAGGCGGATTCGCTATGTCGACCGTTCAAATGAAGATGGTTGGCGCAACTGGTGTACTCCTCACACTCAAGGAGGCCATGACTATAGCTGTGTTTATCTCCATCATCTGCCGACTACGCGAACTGGTATGGACCTGCATCGGTATGATGCTGATGAAAGTAGCAACAAGAGTCACATCTAAGGAAAATGTAAAAGTTTAAAAATTACAAATGTAAAATAAAGTCTTACCCTTCGGGGGAGATTTAGTGGGGTGCTTCTAAATATATGAAATACGGAATACTGGCAGCAGGAGAAGGGTCACGACTGGCTCAGGAGGGAATAGCGGTTCCCAAACCATTAGTGACTTTGAACGGTGAACCGATGATTGACCGTCTCATACGCATATTCTGTGAGAACGATGCAGAGGAGATAGTCGTAATAACCAACAGCCACACACCCCAAGTAGCAGAACACCTTTCAACTTTCAACTTCACCCATCTCCCTTCCCCTTTGGGAGGGGGCGGGGGTAGGCTTTCAACTCTCCAACGAACCACACCGAGTTCCATGCATAGTTTCTATGAACTATATTCCTATCTCGGAACAGGAAAGTTCTGTCTGACCACGGTGGATACGGTATTTCGTGAAGAAGAATTTAAGGATTACATCCAGCAGTTCAGCGAGATGGACGGAGACGGATTGATGGCTGTAACGGACTATGTTGATGATGAGAAACCATTGTATATCGCAACAGATGACGACATGCGAATCACAGGCTTCTACGACACCTGTTGCGAAGATACACACTATATATCAGGTGGAATCTACGGTCTGAACGAACGTTCGTTCTCGACACTCGAACGCTGTATCAGCAAAGGAATGTCGCGGATGCGTAACTTTCAGCGTGAGATGGTCAAAGATGGATTACGATTGCAAGCCTATCGGTTTTCCAAGATATTAGATGTAGATCATTACGATGATATTAAAAAAGCGGAGGATTTTCTACGATGAACATCATCTGTGTGTATAGGGCGAGTTGCTTCTCCCCGAATATGGAGGATAATGATGCAGCAATCATGAATGCCGTAGCAGACCGATTGCTGGCTGGAGGGCATCATGTACGTCGCATCCATGAAGAGCAGTTGTCGGATATCGCTCCGATAATTCCTGATATGATATACACGATGGGGCGTTTAGACCATACATTGGATGTGTTGCAACAGTTAGAGATGCAAGGTGTGACGGTTATTAATTCTTCTATTGGCATTCGGAACTGCGACCGTAAGCGGTTTACGCAAATACTGATGGATGAAGACGTGCCGTTTGCTGAAAGTAAAATACTTTCACCTCTCACCTTCACCCATCTCCCTTCCCTTTTGGGAGGGGTCGGGGGTAGGCTCTCACCTCTTACCTCTCACCTCTCATACCCCGTTTGGCTGAAGAAAGGTGAAGGATATACCGAAGTCGCCGAAGACGTGATGTTTATACAGAACGACCAGGAATTGCAAGATGGAATAGCTCAGATGAATCATAGAGGAATACAGACGGTTGTTGTTTCGCAACATCTTGAAGGCGATTTGGTGAAGTGTTATGGTGTGAAAGATTCGCAGTTCTTCTATTGGTCTTATTCCTCTAAAGGCCATAGTAAGTTCGGGCTTGAGGCGATAAATGGAAAGAATCATGGATATCCCTTCTCAGAGAAACAACTGAGGGCGATATGCAATCAGGCAGCGAACGTCATAGGAGTTGATGTTTATGGAGCAGATTGTGTGATTGGTGAGAACGGAACTATACATATTATTGATATGAATGATTGGCCAAGTTTTTCCTGTTGCAGGAATCAGGCGGCCGAAATGATAGCAAACAGATATTTATCTCAAAATGAGTAACAATTCAAAAATGAAATCCACCCTCAAATCCGATGATGTAGAAGAGTGGCTGGATCTGAAAATCGTACGTCCATTAGGATATTTGTGGACGTTGTTCTTTTATAAGTTAAATGTCCATCCCAATACCGTTACAGTATTGTCTATGATTATTGGAGGAGCATCAGGTTTCTTCCTCTCCAAACGGGCTGATACAACCGAAGGCATTATCTATAATATCATAGGAATATTGCTCATTATGTGGGCAAACCTATACGACAGTACGGATGGACAGTTAGCGCGCCTCACAGGTAAGAAAACCCGACTGGGACGTATTCTCGATGGAGCAGCAGGCGATATATGGTTCATTTCCATTTATGTCGGCTTGGTTGTCCGTCTCTTCCCGCAGACCATCCCCTTCACCCACATTCAATGGGGGTGGTGGGCTTTCCTGTTGATGGCTACCTCTGGTTTCCTCTGTCATAGTCGTCAATGCAACCTTGCTGACTACTACCGTCAGGCTCATCTCTTCTTCCTCAAAGGCGAGGCAAATAGCGAACTCGACAACTATAACCAACAAAAAGCCTTATATCAACAGGCTAAATGGCGTGATGACCCGATTTGGAAATTTTTCCTTTTCACCTATGTGCGCTATACCAAGGTACAAGAGTCACAGACTCCCGAGTTCCAGAAATTCATGGCAGCAGTCCGACAGGCCTATCCCACACAGTTGCCGCAAACCCTTCGTGATGATTTCCGGGCTCATAGTTTGCCACTTATCAAGTATGTCAACATGCTGTCATTCAACACACGGGCTATTGTACTTTATGTCAGCTGTCTCATTGATATGCCCTATCTTTATCCGCTCTTCGAGATAGTCGTCCTCATGAGCATGTTCTTCTATATGCGTTCAGCCCATGAAAAATTCTGTAAGCAATTACGTCAAAATGTTGAGGCACGAAAATATTAAGGGCATCATCTTCGACTACGGAGGTACGCTCGACACAAACGGCGTACATTGGTCCGAAGTCCTTTGGGAGAATTTCCAGAAGGAACGGATTCCTGTTTCAAAAACTCACTTCCGTGAAGCCTATGTATATGCAGAGCGCGAATTGGCTGCACATTCCTCTATCAAGCCCGAGCATACATTCATGGATGTCCTTCGTTGCAAGACCGACATCGAAACCAGGTATTTAGTCGAGCATGGATTCTGGGACGTAAACGAGTTGACCCGTCGTGCATCCTACGAACATGTCACCTTGAGGTGTTATCAGCATGTGTTGGATGTTTTGCAACGTAGCCGCCCCGTACTCCAGATACTTGCTGCACATTATCCTATAGTGTTGGTAACCAATTTTTATGGTAATATCCAAACTGTCCTCCACGACTTTCAGCTGACCTGTTTCAACGATGTCATCGAATCAGCTGCAGTAGGAGTTCGTAAACCCGACCCTCAGATTTTCCGAATGGGCGTTAAAGCTTTGCGTCTCAAACCCGAAGAAATCCTCGTCATAGGCGACTCCTATTCAAACGACATCCTGCCTGCACACGCTATCGGGTGTCAGACGATATGGATGCGGGGAATAGGGTGGAACAATGAACCCGCAGACGATTCGCTTCCTTCATGTATCGTAACAGACATCGCTGATGTACCCCGAAAAGTATTAAATCGTGAACGTAGAAGTTAAATCTCGTTAAAACGTCCGAAAAACACAATACGGATTTGATGATGACGAATAAAATGTGTATCTTTGCATTGTCTTTAACATTCTACATTCTGCATTCTACATCAATTAAGCATTATGCTTTATGAGTTATGCATTATATAAAACACAGAGTATGACGAACCCGAAAATACAAAAAGCAGATGGCAAACTTGGCATCATGGTGGTCGGACTGGGTGCTGTGACTTCTACATTCATCACAGGTGTGCTCATGGTTCGTAAAGGCCTAGCAAAACCTGTAGGCTCAATGATTGAATATGACAAGATCAGAGTGGGCAAGGGCAGTGCGAAGCGATATCTTTCCTATAGGGAGATTGTACCAATCACAGAATTGAAGGATATTGTGTTTGGTGCTTGGGATGTATATCCTGCTGATGCTTATCGTAGTGCCATGTATGCTGAAGTGCTGAAAGAGAAAGATATCGAACCTGTGAAAGATGAATTGTCAGCGATTGTTCCGATGAAAGCCGCCTTCGATAAGAACTTCGCCAAACGATTGGATGGAGACAATGTAATGGAAGGGAAGACCCGTTGGGAGATGGTAGAGCAATTACGTGAAGACATCCGTACGTTCAAGCGGAAGAATGGCTGTGCACGTATCGTCGTTGCATGGGCAGCATCTACGGAAATATATGTACCATATAATGAATCAGTTCACGGCTCCCTGTCAGCACTGGAAGCTGCAATGAAGGCAGATGACAAAGAACATATTGCTCCGTCTATGTGTTATGCTTATGCTGCTTTGGTTGAAGGTGCTCCTTTCATTATGGGTGCTCCTAATACAACCGTTGATATCCCTGCAATGTGGGAGTTGGCCGAGAAAACCAAGATGCCAATTGCAGGTAAGGATTTCAAGACTGGACAGACCTTGGTGAAGAGTGGTTTTGCTCCAATCATCTGTACTCGTTGTCTTGGGTTAAGTGGATGGTTCTCTACGAATATTCTTGGTAATCGTGACGGTTTGGTGCTTGACGAGCCAGCAAACTTCCATACAAAAGAAGTCAGCAAGTTGTCTACTCTCGAATCCATCCTCGTACCGGAGCAGCAGCCCGACCTCTATACCGACTACTATCACAAGGTACGCATCAACTACTATCCTCCACGAAACGACAACAAGGAAGGGTGGGACAATATCGATATTTTCGGATGGATGAATTACCCCATGCAGATAAAGATAAATTTCCTCTGTCGCGACAGCATACTCGCCGCACCACTCTTGCTCGACCTCTGTCTGCTCATCGACCTTGCTGCACGGGCAGGACGGTATGGCATACAGCGATTCCTCAGTTTCTATCTCAAGAGCCCTATGCACGACTTTACCAACCATGAGATACCTGTCAATCATCTTTTCCAGCAATACATCATGCTGAAAAATGCAATACGTGAGATGGGAGGATATGAACCCGATGAAGAAATTGACTAATTAATTTTTACAATTTACATTTTACATTGTCTTTGTGTCTTTCACATATCGTCGTAATGCTATTCCTGTCGCTTGGTGCCTATGCCCAAGTGACAGGTGTGGTTATTGATTCCAAGACCCGTCAACCTGTAGATATTGCGAACGTATATTATGATGGAACGACGACAGGGGTGATGACAGATGCAAAAGGACGCTTTAACATTAAGGAACGAGAAGACAGGAGTGAGTTGACTATTTCGGGATTGGGATATGTGACACAAAAAGTTCGTTTGATTCCTGGCAAGAAAAAGAATCTGAAGATTTTGCTTGTCAGTTCGCCTCGTCAAATAGAGGAAGTAACGATACAGGGACGTCGTACTCGCTATAGCAGAAGGGATAATCCTGCTGTTGAATTGATGAAAAAGGTGATTGACCATAAGAAATCGTACGACCTCCATCAAAAGAACTACTTTAATTATACGAAATACGAGAAAATGGTTTTCTCGCTCAACGAGTTCACAGAGAAGGTGTTTGAAGAGAACGAGATGAAGCGTTTTGCTTTCCTTAAAGACCACGTTGAGCGTTGTCCTGAGACTGGTAAATTGATTCTTCCCCTTACAGTCGATGAATCTATCTCAGAGTTGTTTTACCGTAAGAATCCCCATACAGAGAAGAGCGTGATAAAGGCTCAGAGTAGCAAGGGCGTGAACGAATTGGTGAATACCGGTGACATCCTGACAAGCGTGTTGAAAGATGTATTTACGGATGTAGATATCTATGAAAACGAATGCCGTTTGTTACAGCATCCGTTCAAAAGCCCGATAGCGAATAGTGCGATCTCGTTTTATAGGTATTATATTGAAGATACATTGATGATTGATGACGATGAGGTGATTCAAATAGAGTTTGGACCGAACAACCCACAGGATTTTGGTTTTTCTGGTACGCTCTTCGTCATGGCCGACTCTTCCTATCAGGTAAGGAAGGTTGAACTACATATCCCGTCTCGTAGTGATGTGAATTTCGTGGAGAATATGGTAATTTCCCAGGACTTCGCAGAATTGTCAACGGGTGAACGTGTCATCGTCAGTAATGATATGCTGGTGGAACTGAAACTTGCCTCTTTCTTGAAGAAATTACAGGTTCAACGTATTGTCCGAAATAATAATTATTCGTTCGATGAGATTTCCGAAAAGGTATTTAAGCGGATAAAAGGTACGGTTTACAAAGAACCTGATGCGGAAATGCAAAATGATGATTATTGGAATGAGTATCGAGAGGTCGAACTGACACATAGTGAAAGTCAAATGGATACTTTCCTCGATCGTCTGCAGAATGTAAAGGGATTCAAATACTTGATTTTCGGTTTCAAGGCTCTTGTTGAGAACTTTGTCGAGACCGGTGATTCTGTCCATCCAAATTATGTAGATATCGGTCCTGTCAACACCATTATCACAAACAATCATTATGACAAGTGGCGTTTCCGTGCATCTGCACTCACCAATGCGAATCTCAACCCGCATCTCTTTGCGAGCGGCTATATTGCATATGGTACCAAGACTCATAATGTATACGGAAAGGTTCAGTTGACTTATTCATTCAACAAGAAGGCATATCTCCCACGTGAATTCCCTATGAACAATCTGTCCATCACTTACATGAATGATGTGATCAGTCCGTTCGATAAGTTCATCCCTACCGATAAGGACAATATGTTCATGGCACTCAAGGCTACCGATGTTGATCAGTTTACACATACAAAGGAAGTAACGCTGGCATATAATCGTGAATACTTAAATGGCCTGAAATTTGATGTCTCCTTCACGCATGCTAAAAACAAACCGGTAGATGCCCTCTTTTATCAACCGCTTGATGACGTGGGTGCACCTGTAAATGACCCGACACAATGGAAACGGAGCCTCACGACCGCTGAGGCGAAAGCGACCATCTCATTTGAACCTGGAGCTGCATACGTAAATACAAAGCAGCGTCGTGTGAAAATCAATAAAGACGCTCCCATTGTGACCGTGAGCCATACAATGGGATTTAACAAGCTACTAGGAAGTGAATACGAATACAATGTGACAGAAGGTACTCTCTATAAACGCTTCTGGATTCCTAACAGCTTTGGCAAGATGGACTTTCTCATCAAGGGCGGAATCCAATGGAACAAAGTACCTTTCCCCCTGTTGATCCATCCACCAGCCAATCAGTCGTATATCGTTACAGATAACACATTCGCTTTGATAGGTAACCTTGAGTTCCTGAACGACCGCTATCTGTCTGTGATGTATAGTTGGGATTTGAATGGAAAACTTTTCAATCGTATCCCATTGTTGAGAAAGTTGAAGTGGAGAGAGATGATAGGTGTTAACATGCTATGGGGGGCGCTGACGGATAAGAATGATCCATTGAAAACGAACGACAAGAGTGGACTCTTCTATTTCCCTGGGCATTTCATGTCAGACGGGTCGTACGAGTGTAATACTGTTGTGATGGACACCAAGACGCCATACGTGGAGTTACGTTTGGCTATCCATAATATATTAAAAATTGTTCATGTCGAGTATGTGCGACGCTTGACCTATCTCTTCAATCCCAATATCAGAAGATGGGGCATCCGGCTTAAAGTACGTATGACATTCTAATAACGCAAATAGAAAATGATGAATCACATGAAGTTAAATATCTTGTTCTGCTTGGTCTTGGGACTCATCTCTTTGACGATTGAGGCTCAAGAACCGTTCAATAAGAAAAAGACCATCAAGGAAGTGAAGGCGCAGCTGAAAGCAGAACGCTATTCCCAAGCTGAGGATTTGCTAGGTAAGGCGATGAAAGCTGAGAATAAGGAAGCTATGGAGGATGCTGAGCTGCACTATCTGCGATTGCAGACCCTACAAGGGCTGGCAACCGCCGAAAATCGCAACATGTTCTTGAATACACGTCCCGACACAGCTAAGTACTTCACGTATATCTATCGTATCTATGAGTTCGGTTTCTCGTGCGATAGTCTGGACCGGTTGCCCGATGCGAAAGGGCGCGTTCGTCCCAACTACACCACGCATGTGGTCAGTCTCTTGTCGGCCTACCGCAACAACATCAAAAGTGCAGGCAAGTACTATTATAAGAAGAATAAGTTCGATGAAGCATATCGTTTCTTCGACCTCTATCTCACAACACTCCATCATCCACTGATTACAGCTGCGAAAGATTATAAACCAGATGAGGATACACTCACGTTAGCCAATCTGGCCGTCTTCTCTGCCTATAATGCCTCGAAGTTCAAACAAGTCATGAAATACCTTCCGACAGCCATGAAAGACAGAACAGATTATGCCCTCCTCTGCCAGATTGGGAGTAAGTCGTGTATGGAACTGGTTGACACGATAGGAGCGGTCGGCTACCTGCAGGAGGGATGGAAAACAGATGCAAAACAAGAGTTCTTCTATATCAACCTCATAGACTACCATGTAGAACGTCATGAGTATGTCGAGGCAATTAACATCATAGAGCAGCAGTTGGAAGTAGAGCCGCAAAAACGTCTTCTGTGGTTTCTGAAAGGAAAGTGTGAGCAGTGTATCGATAGTGTGGATCTTGCTGTGGAGAGTTATCAAAAGGCGGTAGAACTCCAGCCCGATGATGCTTTGTCCTACAGCAGTTTGGGAGGTATATTCATCGATAAAGCCCGAAAGGTTTACGACATCAATAACAACAAACCTGGCACTCAGGCTTATACGAAGGCCAAGAATGCTCAGAACAAGATTTATCAGCAGGCTCAGGAGTGTCTAGAGAATGCTAGAAAATATGCACCCCATGATCCGTCCTTATGGCACGAAGGATTGATGGAAGTCTATTATAAACTGAATTTAGGCAAGGAATTACAAGAGCTGGAGAAGATAAGTCTTTAATTTCTAAAGCCTTGCGTCTAAAATTTATTTTTATTTAATTATTTAATTCTTAAATTTTTATATTTTCCCAAAGTGCGTCGTTTCATTATTACATTATTTAATTCTTTATTTTTTACATTATCCTTGCTGGCTCAGCAAAGACCCACTATCGCATCCGACTCGATAGAGGTCTCTTTGTTGACCTGTACACCCGGTCCTGTAGCCTATTCCATGTATGGGCATTCTGCACTTCGTGTTCATAACTACACTACGGACTTAGACCTTGTTTTTAATTACGGAGTCTTCGACTATAACGAAAGCAATTTTGTCTATAAGTTCGTAAAGGGAGAAACGGATTATATACTGGGAGCAGAATACGCACAAGGATTCTTTGAACGCTATTCAGAAGAAAAAGCGGGCATTGAAGAACAGGTGCTGAACCTGACTTCCGAAGAATGCAATACGCTTAACGCTCTATTGATGGAAAACCTGCAACCAGCTAACTGTACATACCGCTACAACTGGTTGTACGATAATTGCACCACTCGTGCTCGAGACATGATAGAGAAAGCTGTGCTAGGGGAAGTGAGGTATTTGGCAGCCGACCGTCAAATGACAGCTCGTTCAATCCTACATCAGTTCAATAAGGTGGATTGTTGGATGGAGTTTGGAGAGAATTTCATTCTTGGCTATGAACTGGACCGTCAGTTGACCAAACGGCAACAGATGTTTATCCCTTCATACTTTGCCGCAGATGTTGATAGCGCCACAATCGTTCGAAATGACGGAAGGGTTGTTCCGCTTGTGAGGGAAACCCGCCATCCTTTACAGCAGACGTTAGTCGTCAATCCTTCGAAGGTCGATTGGCCGTTGATGACATTTCTTTGCTTGTTTGTCATAATGGCGATAGTGGGTTTCTTCGAGATTCGACGTATAAAGACGTTCAAATGGCTTGATGTCATTTTGTCCGTTATGGTGGGACTGTCTGGATTGCTGGTTTCGTTCTTGTACTTTTTCTCTGAGCATGCAGGTGTGAATACCAATATCCTGGTATTTCTCTTCAATCCATTACCGTTTGCTTTCATTCCATTCCTGATTCGACGTCAGACTCAGATATTGAGTTATGCTATATTGGCAGTATTTGTTGTGTTTATAATTGCATTAATTGCCGTTCGACAGTACCTTGACCCCGCAATTTTGCTGTTGGCATTAACTTTGTTGTTAAGAGTTGTCGTAAATATTTCGGTAAATCATAAAAAATCATTATCTTTGCAGTCTCAAAAGCAACAATAGTAAATAGCTAAATAGAAAATTAATAGTAAATTGTAAATCGTTAAATTGTAAATAAAATAATGGGATTTAATGACATCATGACCAAACTCTTTGGCAACAAAGCGCAAAGAGATATTAAGGCAATCCGTCCGTATGTGGAGAAAATCAATAAGATTTATCCACAGATGGCTGCACTTTCAAACGATGAATTACGTGCGAAGACCCAGGAGTTGAAGCGGGAAATACAGGACTCCGCAGCTGATCTCCGAAAGGAAATAGAAGAAATCAAGGCTCAGATTGAGCAGACGGAGATTCAGGATCGTGCTCCTCTTTTCGAGAAGGTAGATAAACTCGAAGCACAGATACTGGAGGTGTATGACCATAAGTTGGATGAAATCATGCCTACAGTCTATGCTATCGTGAAAGATACCTGTCGTCGTTTCCGTGAAGCTAAGACCATTGAGGACTTGGCGCTTACTCCTACCGACTTTGACCGTGAGGCTGTACTTCGCTATCCCGGGGTGGTCGAGATCGTCGACGAGAAGGTGTTGATTCATGAGGTCTACGACGGAGCTCCGAATATATGGATACCATACGATTGTCAGTTGTTTGGTGGAGTTGTGCTTCATCAGGGTAAGATTGCCGAGATGATGACGGGTGAAGGTAAGACTTTGACTTCTATCCTTCCCGTCTTCCTAAATGCGCTTACTGGAAATGGAGTGCATGTCGTTACGGTCAATGATTACTTGGCAAAGCGTGACTCAGAGTGGAACTCACCAGTATTCTTGTTCCACCAGATGAATGTGGACTGTATCGATAAGCATCAGCCTAACTCTGCAGCACGTCGTAAGGCCTATCAGGCCGATGTGACTTACGGAACCAATAACGAATTCGGTTTCGACTATCTGCGCGACAATATGGCTATGCGGCCGGAGGACTTGGTGCAGCGTTCACATAACTACGCAATTGTCGATGAGGTCGACTCAGTGCTCATCGATGATGCTCGTACACCTTTGATCATCTCTGGTCCTGTTCCAAAAGGTGATGATCAGATGTTCGATGAGTTCTGCCCATATATCGAGAAATTGGTCGAGGTACAGCGTAAGCAATCCAATCAATACCTCACTGAGGCAAAGAAACTGATTGACAGTGATGACCAGAAGGATGTCGAGGCTGGTTTCCTTTCGCTTTTCCGTGCCTATAAGTCCCTTCCGAAGAATAAGGCGCTTATCAAATATCTCTCTGAGCCAGGAATCAAAACAGGACTTTTGAAGACTGAGGAGATTTATATGGAGAACAACAATCGACGTATGCCTGAAGCTGTTGAACCATTGTATTTTGTATGTGACGAAAAACAGAAGTCGGTCGAGATGACAGATAAGGGTAATCAGCTGATTGCCGACATCGTGAAGGATGATACCTTCTTCGTGCTGCCCGATATCGCTTCGCTGCTCTCTGATTTGGAAGCACAGCACTTGCCCGAAGAGGAATACATCACGAAGAAAGATGAGTTGATGCAGGATTATGCTGTGAAGAGCGAGCGTGTGCATACGATGCAACAGTTGCTGAAGGCATATACCATGTTTGAAATCGATGACGACTACGTAGTGATGGATGGTGAGGTGAAGATTGTCGATGAGCAGACTGGACGTATCATGGAAGGTCGTCGTTGGTCTGACGGACTTCATCAGGCTGTCGAGGCGAAAGAGCATGTGAAGGTAGAAGCTGCTACCCAGACTTATGCGACCATCACGCTTCAGAACTACTTCCGTATGTACCACAAGCTGGCTGGTATGACGGGTACGGCCATCACAGAGGCAGGTGAGTTCTGGGATATCTACAAATTGGATGTGGTGGAGATTCCTACCAACGTTCCTGTCATTCGTGACGACCAGAACGACCGTGTATATAAGACCAATCGTGAGAAGTACAGAGCTGTGATTGAAGAGATTGAAAGACTTGTGGAGGCAGGACGTCCTGTTCTTGTCGGTACTACTTCGGTCGAAATATCAGAAATGCTGAGTAAGATGCTCAGTATGCGAAAGATAGAACATAATGTGTTGAATGCAAAACTCCATGCACGCGAAGCCGATATCGTAAAAGATGCAGGTCAGACCAGTCGTGTAACCATCGCTACCAATATGGCGGGTCGTGGTACCGATATCAAACTTTCGGCTGCTGTTCGTGAGGCTGGAGGTTTGGCCATCATTGGTACGGAGCGTCACGAGAGCCGTCGTGTAGACCGTCAGCTTCGTGGACGTGCCGGTCGTCAGGGTGACCCTGGTTCATCTGTCTTCTTTGTCAGCCTTGAAGATAAACTGATGCGTCTGTTCGCGTCCGACCGTATTTCGAAGATCATGGACCGTATGGGATTTGAGGACGGCGAGATGATTGAGCATCCTATGATTAATAAGTCAATCGAACGTGCCCAGAAGAAGGTCGAGGAGAACAACTTCGGTATTCGTAAGCGTTTGCTTGAGTACGATGACGTGATGAACAAACAACGTAAGGTTATCTATGAGCGACGTCGTCATGCTTTGATGGGTGAACGAATCGGTATGGATATCTCCAATATCATCTGGGATCGTGTCAACAAGGCCATCATGGAAAACGACTATGATGGTTGCAAGGAGAACTTCTTCCGTCTCTTTGCGATGGAGTTCCCGTTCACGGCTGAGCAATATGAGGACAATCGTGAGCGTTGTGTAGATGAAGCTTATGATATGGTACTCGAAAACTTCAAGAAACGTGCTGAACGTCTGGCGAATACTGCATGGCCCGTCATCAAGAACGTGTATGAAGAGAAGGGTAGCATGTACGAGAACATCCTGATTCCACTTACAGACGGACACCGAGGCTATCAGATTTCTGTTCCGCTGAAAGAAACTTACGAACAGGAGGCAAAGAATATCTTCGTAGTATTCGAGAAGTTGGTATTGCTTCACGCTATCGATGAAGCTTGGCAGGAGAATCTCCGTCTGCTCGACGAACTGAGACATTCCGTACAGAATGCCAGCTACGAGCAGAAAGACCCATTGTTGATTTTCAAACTCGAGTCGGTCAACTACTTTGATAACATGATTAACGAAATCAATGATGGAACCATCTCTGTACTGATGCGTTGCAGCTTACCAGTTGCTAATCCGGAAGAAGTGCAGCAGGCTCCTTCGCAGATACGTCAGCCGCAGCGCCGTTACGTAGAGTCGAAGCAGGACCTCAGCGAGCCATCGGAGACACAGCGTGGTATGCAGCAAGCTGCATCAGGCGACACACGCTCTCGTCAGCAAGTCGTGCAAACCATCCGTAACGAAGGACCGAAGATTGGACGTAATGATCCTTGCCCATGTGGCTCAGGAAAGAAGTTCAAGAACTGTCACGGTCGAGGACTCTAATAAGATATAAGGTGTCAAAAAAAGAATCCGTCAACATCTGTTGGCGGATTCTTTTTTGTGAAATATGATTTGCTTACTGTACAGCTGTCATGACAAGTGTGAGGTCTGCAGTGTAGTTCTTGCTACCCTTGATTTCTGCGTGAAGCTTCATTGCACACTGGTTGCCGCTGAAGTCGAGGTCAATTGTAGTGTTCTCAGGGATGAACTTGTTACCCATACCCTTGTCCTTCAACCACAGATTCATCTTGTCTGCCTGGTTGTTCAGCCAGTTCCAAGAACCGCTATCGCACTTACCGTCAGAATAAACGATGTCGATGGTTCCGTATCTTGATACTGATACAAAGCTGATTACCTTCTTGAATGAATCCAGTTCGTCCTTAGTAAGGTTGGCACCATTGTCCTGAGCAATTTGGGCAATTTCATAGAGGTTCGCACTTGCAAATTCCTTGAATGCCTTTACGTCACCCTTCAGGTTAATAATCATTCCAGTTACTTGGAACTTCTGTGCTACGTAGTCAAGCACGCCACCCTGACTGTCGAGTACTGCCTCGAGCACACATTCTGCTGGTGAACCTTCCTCTGTGATGTAAGGCTCTCCGTTGATAGTGATGTTCAGTGTGATGTGGTTTGATTCAATTGCCTTAGTACCAGAAATCGGTTCAAGTGTGAATGTTCCTTGAACACGGTTATTTTGCTTTATGGTACCAGTGTTACCCTTCATTTCTACATCGGCAACAATAACCTCAACTTTACTTGTTGATGGGTTATACATTTCAAATGAAACCTGTCCACCATCCATGATTTCTACGCTTTTCAGCTCGAAAGCACTATTATCGCTCTTCAGAGGTTCTTGTAGCTTATACTTACCGGCTACGTCGGCCATCTTTGCTGGTTTGATGGTTACAGGCTCTTTGCCATTATTGTTATTATTATTACCACCATCGTCATCATCGCTACCGCATGCGACGAATGCTGTTGCTGCAAAAGCAACCATTGCTAAATAAAGAAATTTCTTTGCCATAATCTTCTAATATTAAATAATGTGTAAAAGGATTTCTATTTAAAAATTCTATAAGTCAGTCGAAGGTTTAATACAGGACAAATCGTGATTTTCTCCACGTTCTTGATAGCATCTCTCAAGTCTTTGTCATCATCTTCTGCCAGATCGGCATATTTGAAGTGGTGCTCTTTTTCTTTTTTGCTGAATGCATCATTCTTCTTTGCTTCTGCATATACGCCTGGAGTTCCCCAGAACTGTACACCCATGTCGAACGACACACCAAAACGGTGGTTCTTTTGAACGGCACGACCGAAACCAAGACCTACGTATGGCTTGAAGCCGTTTACCTTCGCTTTGATGACTGCATTACCGTCCATATCAGTGGTCAACTGATATTCTTTATCACCACTACCAAGAATCAAACCTGCAGTACCATAGTCCTTAGGGTCTTTCAAAATAGGAGAGGTATTGACAACTTTCACAATGTCGCTTGTGCCAAAGTAAGCACCAGCAGTCAGGTGGAACGAACTCTTCTTGAATGGATATAAGTCGAACAGGAGTTTACCGTTGAAAATCTTACCTTTTGCCTGAATGTCGATGTTATCGCAAACTGAACTGTTCTTGCTGTTCGTCGCATGAATCGTTTCATTCACTTTGACCGTGGGAACGAACGAGAAACCTGCGCGAACTGCTGCAATATCCTTGACTGGTGCTGCAACGTCGAATCCAATACCGTCGCTACCAACAGAGAGACCAACACTCACGTTGTCAAAATAACCGAATTCAATATCCGATTGCGCATGTAGGCCTTGTGATGCACCGAGTGCTACAAGTACAAGTAAAAATAATTTTTTCATTGTTTAGCCGTTTTATGTGTTAATAATTGGATTGATATCGGTTGCAAATATACGAATTAATTCATAATGCACAATAATTTATGCATTTTTTTTGCGTAATTACGTTAATTTTTGCTAAAAAAGCTAACGAAGAGCTCATGAGTGTCCAATTAATTGGGCAGCGAGCGACTTCAAGTCTGCAACGGTTTTCTCCTTCACTGTCGATTCAATGGTTACGATTGGTTCGATGATGGTGATACCCTTCATCGCTTCGAATGCCTCACGCATCTTCTTGCCTGCCATCGGGGCCCACGAGCCGTTCTCGATGATGGCTACGGTGCGGTTTTGGTAGGCCTTGATGCTGAGGTGATGAATGAAGTCGTTCATGATGGGCATCAGACCTCCGTCGTAGGTCGGTGCGGCTACCACCAGACGATCGTAGCGGAATGCATCTTCTACTGCTTCTGCCATATCGTCTGTGCGCAAGTCGGCTACAGATACTTTCACATCCGACATTTCTTTGATGATGTCTGCCAGTTTAAGTGCGGCCTTCTCTGTGTTGCCATGCAGGGAACTGTAAGCAATGAAGATACCTTTGTCTTCTGGCGCGTAGCTCGACCATGTGTTGTAGAGGTTGACGAAGTAGGGTAGGTCGTCGTGAAGAATCGGCCCGTGAAGCGGACAGATATACTGGATGTCCAGCCCGGAGAGTTTCTTCAGCGTGTTCTGCACCATCGCTCCATACTTACCCACAATATTGAAGTAATAACGGCGGGCTTCACATGCCCATTCCTCTGTGGCTCCCCACATCGAACCGATGCCTTTGCTGCCGTCAGAAGTCTGTGAGTAGGCTCCGAACTTACCGAAAGCATCAGCCGAGAACAGTATCTTCTCGTTTTGTTCATACGACATCATCACTTCGGGCCAGTGAATCATTGGGGCCATGAAGAACTGAAGGGTATGCTTGCCGAGCGACAGCGTTTCACCTTCCTTTACCACTTGTATTCTACTTGTGAAGTCGGCATCGAAGAATCGCTGCATCATCGCTACAGCCTTCTGGGAACAGACTGCTGTGAGGGTAGGGTATTTCTCCATCAGCAGTTCTATGTTAGCTGCATGGTCTGGTTCCATGTGGTGAACGATGAGATAGTCGGGAGTACGTCCGTTCAGTTCACGTTCTACGTTTGTCATCCACTCATCTGTCTTGCGGTCATCGATGGTGTCGAGTATTGCGATTTTCTCGTCATCAATGAAATACGAGTTGTAGGTGATTCCTTCAGGAACGATGTATTGACCTTCAAAGAGGTTGAGGTCGGTATCATCAGCTCCGATGTACTTGATGCCTGGTACAATAATGTTTGATTCCATAATCTTATTTAATATTTTACTATTTACTATTTATACTATTTATTTTTAATGAATATTCATTATTTAGCTATTCGCTATTATTTTAGTTCTCCCCCTAAGGGGGGGGGGCGGGGGGTCTATATTTCTATCAGTATCCTTGCATTAATCTGCCTTCCTGTCAGATAATTCGGAACTGCATACTGGTTGTTGGTGATGTCGGTCACCCAATAATATGAGTTGACGTTATTCACGTCGAGGATGTTGAATGCATCCAGTCCTATCCAGATATTTCGTACGTTCCACCACTTACGGTCGCGCTCTTTGTCTTCTTTCATCAGACGGTACGAGATGCCGAGGTCCACACGACGATAGGCTCGCATACGGAACACCTGCTTCTCTCTTCCCGTGTGAGGTGGTCCGAAGGGCAGTCCGTCTGCATAGTGTCCTTTCACCGTTATTTTCCACTTATCAGTATTTGGGAAGTAATCAGAGAACAGCATGTTCAGGTTGAACAACTGATCGGTTGGGCGAGGTACGGTCTTTCCGTGAATCGTTTCCCGTGTTGACATGAGACCGATGCTGACCCATGATGAGGTGTTAGGTACGAATTCACCATATATTTTCAGGTCGAGCCCCAGTGCATAACCTGTTGCGCAGTTTTCACCATAGTACGAAAGGCGCACGTTGTCCACGTTGTATGGGTTCAGATCCGACAGTATCTTGTAGTAGGCCTCTCCTGTCGCCTTGAACGGACGGTTGTCCACTCGGAATTTGTATTCAGCACCAAGTACGAAGTGGATGGATTTCTGCGATTTGATATGCTGGTTCAGGGTCACACTTCCGATACCGCTCACGTTGGTGGTGTCTTTCAGCTCTTTGTAGAAAGGAGCCTGATAGTAGATACCTGTCGAGAATCTGAATATCCAGTCTTCGTGGTTGGTTGGTACGAATGCAACAGTGGCACGAGGTGATATGATGGTTTCCTTGTTGTACGACCAGTTGGCGACACGTACACCATAGTTCAGAATCAGTTCGCCTTCAGGGTATTCCTTTCTCCAAGTGTCTTGCACAAATGCTTCGAGACGGTTCGACTTGATGCGGTTCTGCGATCTCAAACTGTATATCAGGTCAAGGCGATTCTCTGAGTGTGGGAGTGAATAGCCAGCAGAGTCGCGCATTTCCCATTCACGCATCGATTCGTTGATGTGTTCGTTCTTCGTCAGGATGCCGTAGTTCAGCTCGTGAGCTGTGAACCGGCTTCTGCCTGTCAGTCCAATTGATTTTACGGTAGCTGTCAATCGGTTACGTGCATGTTCCTTGTAGGTACCGATTTGGTAGTCTTCGCTGTCGAGCCAATACTCACCCTGAATATCGTATGTCTCAGCTTCCTTGGTTTCGAAGGCAGAGTAGTTAAGGGTCAGCTGATGCTGATCGTTGAACTTATGAGTGAGCGAAATAGCTCCGAAGTAAGTGTGGAACTTATCTTGCTCTTTACCGTCGAAGTACACCTTGAACTCATGAGCCTCTTCTGCCGTACCGAATTTCGTGGTACGATCCGTTGGGGTGAAGTTATAGTCGTTACGGGCGATATTTCCAATCAGGTCGAGGGTCCAACGTTTTGATGGACTCCACGAGAGGTAGGTCTGGTAGTCGAAGTCCTTCGGGTCGTATTCTCCGTGTGTGTCTGTGGTTCCCAACAGGTTCTTTGTGGTCTTGTAGCGAACGGCATGCGACATAGAGAAACTCTGGTTTCCATACCCCACAAAACCAGCTGCTCCCATCATTGAGGCAGAAGCCGATGCTTCCAATCGGGTAGGTCTCTTATAGGTGATATCCAGCACACTTGCCATCTTGTCACCATATTTCGCATCGAATCCTCCTGCAGAGAACTGTACCTTCTCTACCATATCAGGATTGATGATTGACAGTCCTTCTTGCTGTCCCGAGCGAATCAACAGCGGGCGATAGACCTCAATACCGTTGATATAAACAGAGTTCTCGTCGAACGATCCACCTCGAACGTTGTATTGGTTCGACAGCTCATTATGAGTACTTACACCAGCCTGGGTTGCTATAATCTGCTCGATTCCCTGACCCGATGCGTTACCCATGTGTTTTACATCGCTTAGGTTTACGTCTGTCATCGTATTGGTCTGACGACGGACATCTTTGACTTCCACCTGTCCTAACTCGAATCCCAGTCGTGGCAGCATCACATCAAGTCGTAACGTGTCCTTTGGCTCCATCAGCACTCGCTTGCGGGTCTGGTAGCCCACCATCGAGAATACCACCACCAACGAGTCCGCGCTGTTACATGTCAGCTCGTAACGTCCCTTCAGGTCAGCACGTGTGCCCACCAGCGATTCGCCTTCGATGCTCACCATTGCCAGTTCGAGTGGCAGACGGTCATCATCAATAATCGTACCCCTGATGGTCACTTTCTGTTGTGCCTGAGCACTCACGAAAACCATCAAGGTGTATAATGTGGTAATGATATGTCGTATCTTCATCTTTCTCACGTCATGCTTCTGGATATTATAACGTAAAAACTTAGTTTTTATTGCCTGTCCAACATGATTAATGCTCTATTTTCTTGTTTTTTATTCGCAGAATTCGCAATTATTATGAATTATACATTGTAAATTATATATTATTTCCTATCTTTGCACCGCAAACAAAACATGCAACAATATGAGACGAACCATCTTGACCCTGATGATGATGATGGCTGTTAGCTTTCTCTTCGCTCAGAATGTCGACAAACTTTACGAGGAAGGTAAAGCGCTCTATGATGTAGACAAGTTCACACAGGCAATTGCCAAACTGAAACCAGCTGCTGAGAAGGGTCATAAGAAAGCACAATACTATATGGGTCGCTGCTATGACAAAGGGCATGGAGTGACCGAGAACGACAAGACTGCCTTTGCTTGGTATATGAAAGCTGCCAAGCAGGGACATGCTAAGTCGCAATATCAGGTAGGTAAGTGTTACAAAGATGGTGAGGGAGTTGAGAAAGACAAGAAAGAGGCCTTCAAGTGGTTCTCTAAGGCAGCAGCACAGGATAATGCCAAAGCTCAGTTGGCATTAGGTAAAGCTTACATGAAGGGCAAGGGCGTTGCTGCCGATCAGGCAAAAGCCAAGAGTTGGTTGAAGAAAGCGGTGGCGAACGAGAAGGATGGAGACGAAATCCTTGAAGAACTCCGCAAAGATAAGGCCGCAGGAGATGAAGATGCCAAGAAAATCCTGCAAATGGTAGGGAAATAGCCTATAAGCCCTATAAGGCCCATGGGCCCCATTAGCCCAATAAGAATTATTGTTAAAAGAATAAATATGAAGATTATTACAATGGGCGAAATCATGCTTCGCCTCAGTCCAGAAGGAAATTACAGATTTGTGCAGGCTGATAAGTTCTGCATCATACCAGGTGGTGGAGAAGCCAATGTGGCTATCAGTTGTGCCAATTTCGGTCATGATTGCTACTTTGTCAGCAAGCTGCCGAAACACGAGATTGGTCAGATAGCAGTGAACGCATTACGTCGTTTTGGCGTGAACACCGACTTTATTGCACGTGGAGGCAATAGGGTGGGGCTCTACTATGCTGAGACAGGTGCGTCTATGCGTCCGTCAAAGGTCATCTACGACCGTGCACATTCCAGTATTGCAGAAGCAAAACCAGAAGACTTCGACTTCGATAAGATATTCGAGGGAGCCGACTGGTTCCATTGGAGTGGTATCACTCCTGCTATCAGCGACGCCAGTGCAGAGTGTCTGCGTCAGGCATGTATCGCTGCCAAGCGTCATGGTGTGACTGTCAGCTGCGACCTCAACTTCCGTAAGAAACTGTGGACAAGCGAGAAAGCAATCTCCATCATGCGTCCACTCATGCAATATGTTGATGTATGTATCGGCAACGAAGAAGATGCAGAACTCTGCCTTGGTTTCAAGCCAGATGCAGATGTCGAAGGTGGAAAGACCGATGCTGCAGGCTACGAAGGTATCTTCCGTCAGATGAAGGAAGAGTTCGGATTCAAGTATGTTGTCAGCACCTTGCGTGAGAGCTTCAGCGCTACCCACAATGGTTGGAAGGCACTCATCTACGATGGTAAGGAGTTCTATCAGTCGAAGCGTTACGACATCAACCCTATCATCGACCGCGTAGGTGGAGGCGACTCGTTCTCTGGTGGACTCATTCATGGTTTGTTGACCAAACCGACCCAAGGTGAGGCTCTCGAATTCGCTGTTGCAGCCAGTGCATTGAAACACACGATTCCTGGTGACTTCAATCACGTTTCTGTTGAGGAAGTGGAAGCACTTGCTGGCGGAAATGCAAACGGAAGAGTACAGCGCTGATAAAGTTGATAGTTTATAGTTTATAGTTTAAAGACAGTTTCAAAGTTTATAGTTAAGAGTTCTCCCCCTATTCGGGGGGAGTAAGAAGGGAGCCTTATGAAAAGGGAACATTATGCCTCTTTTTTGTCCGACTTGGCATTATTGATTCAGGACGAGCACGATGAGATTAGTGTGCTGGCCAATGTGGCAGCAGCACTGAAGGAATCGTTCGGCTTCTTCTGGGTGGGTTTCTATCTGGTGAAGGAAAAAGAGGGTAGTGCGCCTCAGTTATATCTCGGCCCCTTCCAAGGTCCCACTGCTTGCTACCGCATCGCCTATGGTCGTGGAGTGTGCGGTTCGGCTTGGAAACAACGTCAGACCCTTGTTGTGCCCGATGTGGAGGAATTTCCTGGACACATCGCGTGTAGCAGTCTCTCACGTTCTGAGATTGTGGTTCCTATCTATAATAAATCATTCGAGGTCGTAGGTGTGCTCGACATCGACAGCACCGAACTGGGAACCTTCGACGACATCGACCGGCAGTATCTTGAGCAGCTCTGCCAGCTTCTTAGCAAGAATCTCTATTAGTTCATCACCCATAGCCCTGAAAGGGAGACAATATTAAAGGAGAGCCGAAACTTGTGTTCGAACTCTCCTTTTCTTTCATTTAATAGACATGAAATAATCCATCTATTTCATTTCAGATATTCATCACCTCTCGCCAACACCTTCTCTATCTTGCCCACATACATCGTATGGAAATCGCGCTGAGCGTAGTTCGTATCAATGGTCTCCTGATAGACGAAACCACATTCTTGAAGTTCAGACGCATACATCTTCTTGCAGACAAGCACCAGTTTAGCCTCAGCAAAGTATACCGAATGATCGGCATAGACAGGAGTGAGACCAGCCTTGGCTATCTTGTCCTCATCTCGTCCAGACACGCTACCCAAGTAGGCCATCTGTTTCTTGAACGACTTGTCCATGATGCAAAGCGTGAAATACGGCTCCTTGTCAACAAACGTCTTTGTATAGCGTGAAGGTCGCAGATAGATGACTGCCGTAGGATCGTTATGTCCCCACAGACATCCTAGATGTCCCCACGAGGCCGTCATCGTATTACAACCCGACTGCTCGTTACCAGCAGTCACCAACATCCATTCGCCACCAATCAGGTTGAACGGATTGAACTTCATCTCCTTGTAGTTAATCTCTCTTAGAGTCATATTATCTTTATTTTTGTTTCTTCGTTTTTTGTTTCGCTTTATTCTTTAAGTATTTCTGCAATCGTTCCGAATCCTCACCTTCATAGATGCGATTTTTATCGAATACCGTCCAAGAACTTTCAATACAAAAGTCGATTTTCTCAAATGTTTCAGGGTCTGCTCCTACAATGATGGAATCTTGCCAAAAGACATGTTTTGCATCCTTGCCATAACCCCAATCAGCGCTCATCTTCTCCATCCTACCATTAAAAAAAGAATATGCATATACTGGCTCAAAGGTCTTGACATCTGCATCTTTCACAATCTTGTTGAAGTGCCAGACATGCAATTTGTCAACATACCATCCCCCATCAATATATGTAAATGAAGAAGGATCGGCGTTTTCCACTTTCTGCAAATCCCGATCGTATATGCATGAACCATCTGAAAACATATGACCGATTCTTTTAAGTTTACTATAGTCTTTCACTTCCGTAGAATGCCATTCATTATAGACCCTGAACCTATCTTGGCCAACAAAGAAATCTACTTCACGGAAAGTCGCAGGGTCAGCCCCCTCAACAACATGGTCCTTGAAGTAAACCTGAAAGGTGTCAACGGCATAATAACCCGATACAAAGCCTATCGTTTTAGCAGGTTTAAAACTCTCATAATCAGCAAGAGGAACCGGATCATATCCCATGCAATACCCATTAACCTTATCCTTTGCCCAATATGTTTCCCAATTATTAATGTCACCTAAAACGACAAAGGAACTTTTGTCAGCCACATGGATTGCACGGCCATACCAATAATAGTCCTTTGCATCCTCGGTCAGTTGCTCACTATGCACCTTAAATGTCTTTGGGTCAGCCGTAGGCATTATGGTATCATAATGAATAACATGAGTAGCATCGACAGCATAACGACTGCTTATTCTTTTGAATGTCGCTCCATCCGCATGTTTTATGATGTCCCCTTCAAAAAAAGCATGACGATTATCGTGAGCATATCCATCTCCTAAGTCTTCAAAAGTCTTAGGATCGGCATCCACTTTCTTAAAATAAGGCGAGAAAAAGCCAGTGCCTTCGTTCCAAATGCAATAAGTCACTTCCTTACCATCGTTTCTGTAGCCCAGCTCACATGACGTGAGCAAAAAAATGGAAAGTAAAATGATGCAGGTACTAATCCGTATGTTGAAAACAATCCGTCTCATAGGTTTAATTTCTTGCATATTCTAATCATGTATATTACCAGTCATAATCCTCCACAAAGCTGTCGAAGTGGATTTCTTCGTTCCAACCAGCTTCACGGAAAATGTTGCGCACTTCTTCCTGCATGGCAGGAGGAATGAGGCGTGCACCCCTACGATACTCAAAATAATAGGTGCGACAATACTTGCCAATGAGCCTTTGGCGCACGAATGGTTCAATCTTGCGAGGCATGTCAGAATTGAAGATGTGTGTCATGCCCTTTGCAAACTTCACTTTCGTTGAATTACGAAACAGCGAACATTGCTTCGTAGCCACATCCTGATAGTGAGGATTCACACAATAGTAGGTACTCTTGGTGTCAGGCATCTGCTGACCTACCAGAAAACGCAGGCATTGCCCCTTCAGTGGGCATTGCCCTGCAAAGCAAACTGTGTAGCCATCTTTGGCTTTCTCGAGGAAGATCTCTTGTTCTGTCATAACTGTTTCTTTTAATTGATTGCCTATTTATAAAAAAGGACGTATCTTTGCTATTCGAATTATGTTTCGATTGCAAAGATACTAAATTCCGAGCAAACCACCAAAAGAATTCGGAAAAAGTTTCAGTACGTCGCCTTCGTACTGGCAGTACGTCGTTAGCGAACTCTCAGTACGTCGCCTTCGTACTGGCAGTACGTCGGCTTCGTACTGTAACCATCTCCGTAGGCGAAATCCCATTTCCAAAGCTATGAATTCCACTATAGACGAATCTTTTTTCTCTTCTTCTTTCGTGATTCGCATTCTGACAGGGGACAGGCGTCAGGAAAATGTAAAAATAGAAAACACAAATAAAAACGCTTTTTCCTGTCGGTCTTTAAACCAAACGAAAGTTTGATGGTCTAAATAATTGTTAATAGAGTATACCTAACAAAACAACTGTACATTTGTTTAATAACAACTTATTATGAAAAAATTTATTTTGCCTCTTCTGCTCATGGTAGCAGTGTCTGCAAGTGCTGCAGAAAACCCAGTGTTAACTATTGAGGGCGGTCAGGTTAAAGGCGTATTTGCCGATGATCATCCAGACGTGTATGTGTATCGTGGTATCCCTTATGCTGCTCCTCCTATTCGCGACAACCGTTGGAAGGCTCCACAGCCCGTTGTGCCTTGGAAAGGTGTAAAGATTTGCGACACCTTCGGTCGTCCAAGCTATCAGGCTATCCAGTATCCTGGTGGTTACTACACCGAGTGGGGATATGGTAAGGAAGCTGCCTTTAGTGAGGACTGCTTGTACCTCAATGTATGGACAAAGGCTCCTGGCAAGACCACGAAGAAACTCCCTGTTGCCCTTTGGATTCATGGTGGTGGCTATCGTGAAGGTTTCGGTTCCGAGCCAGAGTTCGACGGTCAGGAATGGGGTGCAAAGGATGTTGTGTTGGTTTCTATCAACTACCGTCTTGGCATCTTCGGATTCTTGAATCACCCATTGCTTGCTGAGGAAAGTCCTAACAAGGTATCTGGCAACTATGGTATCCTCGACCAGATTGAGGCACTGAAGTGGATCAAGAAGAACATCGCACAGTTCGGTGGCGATCCAAATAACGTAACTATCTTTGGTCAGAGTGCAGGTGGTGGTAGCGTTCGTACATTGTGCGAAAGCCCATTGGCTCGCGGTCTGTTCCACAAGGCTGTCATCATGAGTGCTCAGGGTCTGAGTATTCCTAATCCTAACGGTGGTGGTATGATGGGTGGCCGTCGTATGGGTGGCTCACCAGCTGATGCAGGCGAAAATGCAAAGAAGATGTTCGACTGGGCAGGTATGACCGATCTTCAGCGTATGCGTCAGGCAAGCACTGAGACAGTCTTTGCTCTGCCTACTATCTACAGCCAGGCAAACAGCGCTAACCAGCAAGGTGGTGGCGGCTTCGGCGGCATGATGGGTATGGGCATGGGAATGATGTACATGCCTACGATTGACGGTTATGTCAGCAAGGAGAGCTTCGACGATGCAACCCGCGACGGTTCATTGGCCGATGTTCCTTATATGATTGGTTACACTCTGAACGATATGGGCGACATGAGCGCAGGTATCGCTGAGTTCTGTAAGGTTCGCCAGCAGAAGGGCGGTAAGGCTTGGGCATACGAGTTCGCTCGTCCTCTGCCAGACGATGGAAGCCATCCAGAAGTAACCCAGCGTCTGCGTGGTGCGTTCCACTCATCCGACCTGTGGTTCGTATTCAAGTCACTGAAGCATTGCTGGCGTCCTTGGACCAAGGGCGACTGGGATCTCTCAGAGAAGATGCTCACCGCTTGGACTAACTTCGCTAAGTACAGCGATCCTAACGGTCCTCAGGGTGGTGCATGGAAACCTTGCACAGAGCAGAATCCTAAGTTCATGGTATTCAAGCTGAACGACAAGGATGCTGAGGCTTCCTTCTTTGGTGATCCTGAGAAGGCACAAGGTGGTGGCTTCGGATTTGGATTCGGAGGATAGGAGACCCCCCGACCCCCTTTAGGGGGAGGAAGGGTAAAGTTGATAGTTTAAAGTGTATAGTTTATAGTCAGTTGAATGAGTTTATAGTAAGGAGTTGAGACTTTAGACCTTAGACCTTAGACTTTAGCCGAATAACAAAATAGAGAATAATTCAATAAAAATAAATAGTATAAATAGTAAATAGTTAAATTGTAAATTAGATTAAATGAGATTATGAAAAAAGTAATTCTATCTTTCTTGGCGCTCGTAAGTTTGACAGCGTCAGCACAGTTCGGTGGTTTCGGCGGCTTCGGCGGCGGAGGTGGTAACCCTTGGGTAGACTCAGAGGCAGCTACTGCAGAGGACTTCAAACCTGCATTGAGCAATCAGGACAGCAAGCAGTATCCAATGGTGAACTCAGCACGTCAGGTGCGTGCTCAGATTTCAGCACCAGATGCAAAGAAGGTTGGTCTTGACATCGCAGGTAAGATTTATACCATGACCAAGGACGCAAACGGCCTTTGGACTGGTACATCTGCTCCTCAGGACCCAGGTTTCCACTACTATCAGTTGAACATCGACGGAGCAAGTGTTCCAGATCCAGGAAGCACATACTACTATGGTGCAGGCCGTTGGGGTAGCGGTATTGAAGTTCCTTCAGATGACCAGGACTTCTGGCAGGTGAAGAACGTTCCTCAAGGCTCTATGGGCGAGGTTAACTACTATTCATCTGTAACAGAGCAGATGCGTCATTGCTTCGTATATCTGCCAAACGAGTACTTCACCAATCCTACCAAGAAGTTCCCAGTGCTCTATCTGCAGCATGGTATGGCTGAGAACGAATATAGCTGGCCTTATCAGGGTCGTGTTGCTGCCATCATGGATAACCTCATCGCAGCAAAGAAGGCTGTTCCTTTCATCGTCGTGATGGATAACGGCCTGAACGCACGTCGTCCACAGGCTCAGGGTCAGGCACAGGGTGCTCCTCAGGGCCAGCGTCCACAGGGTGCAGGTCAGGGTCAGCGTCCACAAGGTGCTGGTCAGGGCCAGGGTGGTCAGCGTCCACAGGGCCAGGGTGGCTTTGGTGGATTCGGTGGCGGCTTCGGAGGCGGCTTTGGCGGCTTCGGAGGTGGCGGCGGTATTGCCGGTGCATTCAAGGATGTCCTCTTCGACGATATCATCCCATTGATTGAGAAGAACTACCGTGTGATTGCCGATCCAGATCACCGTGCTTATGCAGGTCTGTCAATGGGTGGTATGCAGGCACGTGAGGTAACACTCGCTAACCCAGGCAAGTTCTCTTATGTAGGATCATTCAGTAGTGGTTCATGGAGTGTTGATCAGGTGAAGAACTCAGAAGGCTTCGCAAAGAAAACCAAGCTGCTCTTTATGAGTGGTGGTGGTAAGGAAAACATGGGTTGTGTTGAAGCTGCTAAGAACATCAGGGAACAAGTTGGTATGAATGCCGTTGGTTATGAATCACCAGGCACAGCACACGAGTTCCACACTTGGCGTCGCAGCCTTTATGAATTTGCACAGTTGCTTTTCAAATAAAAAAGCCATTGTCACAAGAATCAGGGAGCATGACACAACGGCATGCTCTCTTTTTAATTCTATAAATCGAAAACAAGATGTTAAGGAGGTACCAAACCATTACATTTTTCGTATGCATGCTATCTTTCATCGTCGCATGTTCGAACGAAGATGTACCAGTAGTGGATTCAGAAATGGAAATTCCTGGTGCTAGTATAGGAAGCAAATTAGTGGGTTTTTGGGTGTGTGTGGAAACTGATAACGAATCCCTTATTCCCGTAGGTTTTCACTTTGATGTGAGTCAGGAATTGGTCGTTGAACCCGATAGAGATTCTCCTCTCATACATTATGGGTACGTACAAGTTAACAAAAGAGTCACATTCGGTGATGGTCCAGCTCTTTCTATTAATAACCTCATCGATGGCGAACTCTCGTTGGCTTATACCAGCGACACAACCTATAATTTCAGTTTCGTAAGAATATATTAAACAAACTGATTGAAAAAAGTGCTGAAAGCAATAGCTTTTGGCACTTTTTAATATATTATACATTGTACATTATATTTTATTTATTACCTTTGCAGCTGAACTCCCAAATAAATACATTATTAACTACTAAAGATTTAAGATCATGAAAAAAACAATCCTTTCAATCTTGATGCTGGCAGCTGTTTCAGCATCTGTATTGGCTCAGCAACCTCAAGGTAATCAAGGTCAGCGACCTGGTCAGGGTCAGCGCCCACAAGGTGTAGCACAGGGTCAACGCCCACAAGGTGCAGGTCAGCAGCGTAACAACACAGTACCGTCATTTACTGATGCTGTTGAGGACTTCAAGCCCAATGTTACCAACCAACCTGGTCGTCAGTATCCTATGGTCAATTCACAGGGTGCCGTTCGCGTCCAGCTTCGTGCTCCTCAGGCTACTTCTGTCCAGCTCGATTTGGGTAGGAGATACGAGATGGTGAAGGACGACCGTGGCGTGTGGACAGGTACTTCTGCTCCTCAGGATGTAGGCTTCCACTACTATCAGCTGATTGTCGACGGAACCGCGATGCCCGACCCCGGTACTGTCTCGTTCTTCGGAGCAGGCCGTTGGGGAAGTGGTATAGAGATTCCTTCGAACGATATGGATTTCTGGCAGGTAAAGAACGTGCCTCAGGGTAGGGTAGCAGAACAATACTACTGGTCGAAAGCCACAGAGAGCATGCGCCACTGCTATGTCTATCTGCCCAACGAGTACGATAAGAACCCCAATAAGAAATACCCTGTGCTGTATCTGCAGCATGGAAATGCAGAGAACGAGTACGGCTGGTCTGTTCAGGGTCATGCAGGTCAGATTATGGACAACCTGATTGCTGCAAAGAAAGCTGTACCGTTCATCATCGTAATGGATTACGGTCAGGGACAGAACATCCATCTCAAGGGCCAGTATGCTCAGCAGCAGCCACAGCCCCAGCAGGGACAGCAGGGTGCTCGTGGAGGTGGCAGCAATGATGCCTTCCAGGTGGTGCTGATGACAGACATCATCCCGATGATTGAGAAAGAGTATCGTGTCTATGCCGACGCTCAGCATCGAGGCATGGCCGGTCTGTCTATGGGTGGAGGCCAGACTCGCCGCATCACCCTCGCCAACCCAACAAAATTTGCCTATGTGGGTATGTTCAGTGGTGGTACCATCAGTCCCGAAGATGTTCAGGGTGCAGCTGGTTTCAAGCAGATCAATAAACTCGTCTTCATGAGTTGCGGAAGCAAGGAGAATCCTCGCGTGATGGAAGCAGCAGAGAACCTCAAGAAGAACGGCATGAACGCAGTAGGATATGTGTCAGAGGGCACAGCCCACGAGTGGCACACATGGCGTCGCAGCCTTTATGAATTTGCACAGCTGATATTCAAATAGTCAGTAGTGAAACCCTCAATAAAAAAGTGCTGAAAGCAATAGCTTTTGGCACTTTTCTAGTTTCTATAGTCTCTATCGGCCCTATAGTTGCTACAGCAGCTTTATAATGTCGCGAAGGGAGGAGACTTCGTAGTTGACGGGTTGTGGTGCCGGATAGGCGGGGAAACGGTTGAAATAGAGTACATCCAAGCCTGCTTGTTTGGCGCCCATGATATCGGTATCGAAGTTATCTCCTATCATCAGGGTAGTTGCTGGGTTCGCTCCCGAGATGCGGAATGCATAATCGAAGAACTGGGGAGACGGTTTATTGGCTCCTGCATCTTCGCTCAGGATGACGGTCGTGAAGTAGTCCTTCATGCCGCTGGCTGTCAACTTCTTGTATTGCACTTCGTGGAAGCCGTTGCTGGTCATGTGCATCCTGTAGCCTTTCTCCTTAAGGTAGCTCATCAGTTCGTGGGCTCCGTCCACCACTCCTGGCTTGGTGGAACAGAAGTCGAGGAACAGGTCGCTGATGCGCAGACACATATCGACAGTCACATCCAGTCCCTGACCCACACTCAGCGGGCGGCGGAATCGTTCGACGATGAGGTAGTCGCGGTCAATCTCGCCTTTGGCATACTGGCTCCATAGCTCGATATTGGTCTGCCAATAGGAATCGTAAAACTGTTGCGGGTCATCGAAATAACGACCCAACTCAAACGCTTCGAACACCTCTTGCAGCGCAATCACCGCATTCCCATGTGTATCGTACAACGTATCATCAAAATCAATAAACAGATCTTTGTATTTCATTATTTAGTCGCTAAAGCTTCTAAAGTTAGGAGTTAGAAGTTAGGAGTTAGGAGTTGAGCCTCCTATTAACCAATTAACCTATTAAACTGACTATAAACTATAAACTTTAAACTATCAACTAATTATGCATTGTCTAACTTCCTTGGCTCCACATGAATGGTGACATGCGTTTTCCCTCCGAAGCGTTGCTTCAGCTTGCGTTCGATGGCGGTGGCACGTTCGTGTGACTCATGGAGCGAGAGGTTGCCATCCATGCGGATATGGGTCTCGATGGCTATACGGTTGCCGATGCGACGAGTTCGCAAGTTGTGCGGTTCCGTCACATCGGGGAATTCCATGATGATACGCTCAATCTCGCGTTCTGTCTCCTCGGGTAGCGAGGAGTCGGTGAGTTCACCCAGGTTCGTCTTCAGCAACTTGATGGACACCCTCACCAACATCACACCTACCACCATCGAGGCAAGGGGATCGAGGATGGTCCAGCGGTCGCCCAACAAGATGGCTCCTCCGATACCTATGGCGGTAGCGATAGACGAGAGGGCATCGCTCCTGTGGTGCCATGCATTGGCCATCATGGCTTGTGAGTTCAGCTTCTTGGCGCGTGCGATGGTATATTGGTAGAGCAGTTCCTTCACCACGATTGAAATCAACGCAGCCCACAGGGCCAGCATGTCGGGAGCGGCCAGCTGCTCTCCTTGTAGCCAGTCGATGAATCGCATTACGCCCGAATAGAGGATGCCAATCGCTGCCGCTATCAGTGCCAGACCGATGAGAAACGATGCAATGGTCTCGAACTTACCATGCCCGTAGTCGTGCGACTCGTCCTGCGGCTTCGCACTCACATGAACGAAAGCAAGCACCACGATATCGGTCAGGAAATCCGACAGCGAATGCACAGCATCGGCCACCATCGCCGAACTATGACCTACGAAGCCGGCGATGAACTTGAACGTCAGCAGCACCACATTTCCGATGCTACCCACGATCGTCACCTTATATATTTCTCGTGCGCGTCCCATAACGCTGCAAAATTAAGAAAAAAGTTTAATAGGTGAATCGTTTAATGTGTGAAAAGTGAAAGATTTTTGCAGGAACGCTTTATTTCTGACCATGAATTACTCGAATCTAATGCGAATCCTTACGCTATTCGGGATTAGTGTTCGTCTTATCCGTATTGTTTTTCGCTCTTATACCGTACCCTTTTTGGCAGCCTCGCGAGGCTGCACGTGTTCCCTCGCGTGGCTGCACGTGTCGCCTCGCGTAACAGCAACTTTTCCCTCGCGAACCATCTTCACTGTTCTCTGGGTTTGCAGGTGTTGCAATCCCTGATTACACAAGCTGTGTTCCTTGAATACAACTCACGGATTCACTGATTGCAAATCACAATCCGAGTCACGTCCGAGAGCTGTTTTTGTAAACCTTAGGGTTTGCACTTGTTACCCCTAGGGTTTGCACGTGCTAACCTTAGGGTTCGCAAATCTAGACCCTTAGCCCCGTATTCATCATCTCTTTCTTGGCGCTACAATGGTAGGAAAAATATTGCAGTCAAATGAAAGGTTTGGATTATAATGTATGTTTGTAAGCGGACTTCAGTGATTAGGGATTGCATCATATATATAGCTGCAATCCCTGAATCCCTGTCCTCCATACGCATTTCAAAGGGGCAATAGCAAAAGGAGTATGACGCTGGTGCGGACATGCGGACATTGTTTTTATAGAGTAAAAAATTTATTTTAATAGCTATAGTAGCATATAATAGAAAAAATATAAACTCTTAGAAATTGATGTCCGCAATGTCCGCATGTCCGCACTAAAGATTCTTTGCATCGTGTTTTTATCTCTTACTGCAACGTTTTAGTCAGGTAGTAGCTGACCGATAGTCAGGTAGTAGCTGATTTGCTACTAAGTTACTACAAGCTCGCTCGGACCTCGCGCATCGCTTGCACGGAGCAAACGTGTGGTTTGCACGGAGCAAGCTTCATAGCTCCTCCCCTGAGACAGGGGAGGGGGACCGCTCCTGCGGTGGAGGAGTATGACCATGACAGCGAAATATTGTTTAGGCTCAATCATACTCCCTCCCCCCTTATTTGCATGAAAAAAGGAGCATTGCTGCTCCTTAATAATTGTTTCATCCTGTTATCCTCTTGGGAAAGGATGCATGTTAATTCTTAACCTTACTATTTGTTAATCATTTGTTAATAAGGGTCGAACCGTGAATCCCCAGCAACGGGGATTATTCATCCTTTCGTTTGTGTCTTTGCTGAAGGACGCTGACCTCGCCATCGACGTATTTCCATCTGCTCTTCCGCGAAGCCAGTATAGGCCTACATTACCCACGGAATAGCAATCGGTTCCGTAGTCTCCTCCTGGCCATTTCCAAGTTCCTGCGGCAGGAAGGAAGATGCTGTTGCCCTCAAAGCCAGGGACTTTGCTGGTCACAATCAATCCATGGACTCCTGTTCCGTTGTAATCGTTTGTCCATTCAGTGGTGCAATTATAACCATCCATCAACCATGCCCAGTCACTTTCCATTGGCATTCGCCAATTCCCGCCCCAATTGACAAATGCTGCGTCATCAACTTTTCTTAGATACGAAAGATTATCCACAAAGCCATATTCACTATTATCATTGTACTTATACAATGAATTACTTCCTCCGTTGCACAAACCATATTCATCCCACGCGAAACTTGTTTTCGCATTACCGGCAGCAGGTGTGGTAGATGAACCGACAACGGTAAGGCCGTATGTCTCGCCCCAAGCGAAATAAGTGCCATAATCGGTCACATTCTCGGCACCCACGTTCATGTTCGCCCACTTAAATACATATCCGAGGTCAACGGCCACCAAGCCTGCAGGAGTCTTCTGGTTCGTCACGGGGTTCACAGTCACTGTGCCCTGACTTGTCCAGCCGGTGATGGCAGTCGTCAAGCCTACGGCGCGGAGGTTGACGGTGATATTCAGCGTGTAGAGACGGCCTGCTTCGAAAGCTTTGTTAGCGACGCTGTAAGTAGCTGTTCCCTTATCGGTGACGATGGAGAGCAGATCTCCGTTGATTGTCTGTGCTGGAATAACAGCAGCGCCGTTGTTGCTCACGGCGATGCTGGTAGCCGTTCCGGTAGCCTCACCAACTGCGCCCGTTGCCTGGTTGAACGATACGGTAGGCTTCACATTCTGGATGCTCACGCTCGTGATGCTCGTCACGCCCTGTCCGTTTGTGATGTTCACACAGAGCTTCACCATCTTGTGCTCGAACGACAGGTTGACAGCCTCTGCCTGCTTCGCCTGATTCGTCTTCGAAGCAAACATCAGGTCGCTGGCCTTGTAGGATGCATCGGCGGTCTGGTCGGTAGCCACGCTGAACGTCGTGCCTGCTGTGGCAGGATAGTAAGCCACGATGTCGATGTTCTGCGTACCGGCAGGGTAGTAGGGCGGTGTGGCTGGAGCAGTCATGGCTCCTTCAGCGGCTGTGGTGAACGTGTAGTCTGTCCATGCGTTTGCACCTGTGTTGCTGATGCGTACCATCACGTTCTCGCCAGTTGCGAAGTTCCCTTGATTCAAGTCCTGCTCAGCGCGGGTCTCGGTAGCATCCACATTACTGTATGACAGCTTTACTGGTACACGCTGTCCCATCTGCTCGTCCAGTTCAGCGTCCGAGCTACAAGCCGCCAACGCCATCAGCGCTGCGGCAGCAAAAATAAGTTTGTTTGTCTTCATTGTTCTGATTGTTTATGCTTTTAGAAATAAATACTTTCTTGTGTGACCTCTTCATTTTCCCAGTCTTTGATGTCGCTTTTGGCTCCTACTTGACTTCCTTGAAGTAGTTGCGGCACATGTTGCAACTTGACGACTTGCATCGTCGGCTTTTCGTAATCTTTCTTTTTCATGTGTTTGTTGTAAATAATTGTTTGTTAATATTATGGATTAATTGTTGTGCATAAACACGCAAAAGCGCCTCCGCATCCCGAGAGAGGGACACAGAAGCGCCTGTCTATGTCGACGCTAACCGCTGGACTGTTCTTTTTCTGCTATATGGGGGGGGTGAAAATTGCAACACAACTTCCGCTGTCGCACAAGTCGTCAGTCGTCATACGCAAGAATATGTAAGATTGTGTTTGCACTTTTTCTAATTGTTTGCGACTGCAAAGGTAGTAAATAATGCATAATTCACAATGCATAATGCATAAGAAAATGCAATAACACTTCTTATTTGACCACGAATCGCACTAATTTTACAAATTGACAGTTGATTGTTGTAAGATACAAAGTAAAAGAATAAATTATTTGGTGCATTGAAAGAGATTGTGTATCTTTGCAATCGAATACTTAGAACCGAGGGAAGCGATGGTAAATAACTGCTTCGGATTGTTATGAAAAATTTTGTGGCTTTATGGGTGATTTGTCTGTTGTGTGCTTGCACGAACGGTCCGACTGGTGTGAGCAGTGAGGATGCTGACAAAATAAAGGAAGTGATAAAGATTGAGGCAGAACTGACCAACAAAGTATTGAAGGGTCAGAAGGTGGATGATGCGACAAAGGTGATAGAAGTTGATTTCGACGGTACGGACTTTGTGTACAACTACGAGTTAGACGAGGAGTATCTGACGATTGAGAATCTGAAGATTCTGGAGGATGATATGACGAAATATCAGAAAGAGATGTGGAAAAGCAATCCTCAACTCTCGAACCTGAAGAATAACCTTAACAAAATCAATGGTAAGGTGGTCTATAAGTACACCGGCTCGGAAACGAAGAAGACGGTGACGATAGCGTTTGAACCATAAGAGGAACGACAGGTGGAGTCTATGATGCAAGTGAAATGAAAAGAGCGATTGTGATTGGTGCCTCGTCGGGCATCGGACAGGAGGTGGCTAAGCTGCTGGTGGAGCAGGGCTGGACAGTTGGTGTGGCTGCAAGACGTGTGGAACGGATGCAGGGCATCGGTGCGGCTGCTATCGAACAGATAGATGTCACAGCTGATGATGCGACAGAGGGGCTGGAGCGACTCATCGACCGACTGGGCGGTATGGAGCTGTTTTTCTATGCATCAGGTATCGGGAAGCAGAACAGGGAGCTGAGCGAGGACATCGAGCTGGCTACGGTGCAGACGAACGGTATGGGCTTCACGCGCATGATAGGGGCGGCTTACCGCTATTTCGCCAATCAGGGTGGTGGACAAATTGCTGCCATCACGTCGATTGCCGGTACGAAGGGATTGGGACCTGCTCCGTCGTACGCTGCGACGAAGGCCATGCAGAACGTGTATCTGGAAGCGCTGGAGCAGCAGGCGAACAGCAGGCATCTGAATATCCGCATTACGGACATACGGCCTGGTTTCGTTGATACGGCGTTGCTCAGTGGTGACTTCCACTATCCGATGATGCTACAACCGGAGAAGGTGGCAAAGGAGATTGTGCGTGCCATCAACCGTAAAGAGCATGTCAGGGTGATTGACTGGAGATACCGCATCCTGACGATGGCGTGGCGGTGTATTCCGAGGTTTGTTTGGAGAAGAATGAAGCTTTGAAGTTTAATTCATAATTCATAATTCATAATGCATAATTCATAATTCATAATGCATGTAGATGTAAAATGTAGAATAAGACTATAGACTTTAGACCTTAGTGAGTTGAACGCATAAAAAATAAGAACGATGAAAAAACTTCTAATGATGGTTGCGGTCGCCATGATGACTTGCGGAATGGTTAACGCTCAGACTGACAGCACAGCTGTCGGTAGAAAACGTGTGGCTGTTGTGTTGAGTGGAGGTGGTGCGAAAGGAATGGCACATATCGGTGTGCTGAAGGTGCTGGAACGTGCTGGCATTCCTGTTGACATCGTCACTGGTACGTCGATGGGCAGCATCATCGGAGGTCTCTATGCCATCGGATACAACGCTCATGCGCTCGACTCGATGGTGAGGGTACAGGACTGGGGCTACGTCATTACCGACAAGGAGGACATGCGCCGCCAGAGTATCAACGACCGCAAGAAACAGAACACCTATCTCTTCTCAACGGGTCTGACTATCGGTAAGCACGACATGCAGGCTGGAGGCATCATTAAAGGTAAGAACCTGGCCGAATTGTTTCAGCAGCTATGTGTGGGATTTACCGACTCGCTCGACTTCAGCCGCGACCTGCCCATACCGTTTGCTTGCGTGGCGACGGACATTATCGACAACAGCGAAGTGGACTTCCACAGCGGTCGGTTGCCACAGGCCATGCGTGCTTCGATGGCTATCCCTGCTGCCTTCTCTCCAGTGAGAATCGACAATAAGGTGTTGGTCGATGGCGGACTGAAGAACAACTATCCCGCTGACCTCGCCCGTGAGATGGGGGCAGAAGTCATCATCGGAGTCACTGTGCAGGGTGCGCCCAAGACTGCCGAGGACTTGGGGAATACGATGAGTATCCTCAGCCAGATCATCGACGTGAACTGTAAGAACAAGCTTGACGAGAACTTAGCCATCACCGACTTGCACATGCAGGTGGACACGAAGGGCTACGGCTCTGCCAGTTTCTCACAGGCTGCCATTGATACACTCATCCGACGTGGCGAGGAAGAGGCCATGCGCCACTGGGACGAGATTGTTGCTCTGAAGCAGCGCATTGGTATAGACGATTCGTTCCGTCCCACCATCCTGCATCCGCTTCGACCGAAGGTGATGACGGAGAAGCAACGTGTCCTTGGATACACTTTCGAAAACATGACACCGCAGGCTGAGCGTTTCCTGCGACAGAAGTTCCATCTGAAAAGCGCAGATGTGCTCTTGAACAGCAAAGACAGCATCGATGCCCAAATGGAACAGGAGCTGACTACATCAATGCGTGTGGATTTGTTCTATCAGACTGCTGAGTGCAGGCTGGTACCTATGAAGTTGCCCAAATCTACAGTCAGGGATCTCCACCACTATAATGAGGAGAACCAGCATTGGAGAGAGGCCGACGGGGTGCAAGTGATTCTCTCAGCAGGTGAGCGCAAGACGGTGCAGTTGCATGCAGGTGTACGTTTCGACACAGAGGAATATGCTGCCGTACAGTTGGGGCTCGACATCCCGCTGAAGACTACCGTTCCTATCAATACCGACATCACCCTGCGACTGGGCAAGCGAATGATGGCGCGTGGCGAAATCACCATCCATCCTCGCAGCTTCACTCGTCCGACGTTCAGTTACACGTTCCGACGCAACGATGTGGACATCTACATGGACGGCAAGCTTGACTACAACATACGCTATAACCAGTTTCAGGCTGAGTTAATACCTATCAACTTCAACCTGCGCAATTCCAACCTACAGATGGGACTGCGATGGGACTTCATGCACTACCGTGACAAACTCGGGTCGGAATCATCGAAGCAGGTGACGCTCGAGAACGAACACTTCTACAGCTATCGTGCCCGCATGAACTTCAACAGCGAGAACGACTGGTATTTCCCCACACGCGGTGCACGCTTCAAAGCAGAATACGCCTATCTGACCGATAACTTTACACAGCTTGACGGTAAGTCGGGCATGAGCGAGGTTAGCGCCAACTGGCGCAAGTCGTTCCCCATCGGCAGCCGTTTCAGCCTTCAGCCCATGCTCTATGGTCGTCTGCTCTTTGGTAGCATCATTCCGCCTGTATTCGGAAACACTATCGGAGGCGACTGGTTCGGACATTATGTTGAGCAGCAAATGCCTTTTGCCGGCATCGGAAACATCGAGTATGTCGAACACCAGTTTGTGGCTGTCCAGCTTCAGGCTCAGCAGCGTATCGGAGCCAACAACTACGTACTGATTCGCATGGCTGGAGCACAGCAGTCGGGCAGACTGAAAGAACTCCTGGACCATCGTACCATGCTTGGCGGACAGATTGCCTACTGCTACAACACGATGTTCGGTCCCCTCGGAGCCATCATCGGCTACAGCAACTGTACGAAGAAACCGTACTTCTTCTTGAACCTTGGATACGAATTCTAAAACAGAAAGGATGAAATACATACAGTGTTTGATAATTGCAGCATTCCTTCTCATCACCTCGAATGAGACTTGTGCCCAGAGTCGCGACCAGCAACTGAGGGCGTATGTCGATAGTGTGCTCACAACCCGCTACTACCGGAGCCCCTACGATACGACCTATGTCGTGAGACCCGATGGGAAGTTGACGCTGAAGGTGAGGATGAACCAGACAGGTAACGACTTCCATGCAAAAGGAACAGTGAACGACATCTATAGCAAGGCTGACCTCAAAACCAGCCACAAGACCACATTCTCAGTAGTTGGTAACTATCGTGGAATAGGTGTCGGAGTGGCTATCAATCCTGCCAAGTGGAAAGGAATCTACAAGGACTATGAGTTTAACCTCAACTACTACAGCAGTAAGTTAAGCCTTGACTTCAGCTACCAACGCTCAGCCACACTGACGGGTGACATCCATCGTGGTGATATGCTGGAACGTTTGGAGTCTGACGACCTCACGCTGAAGGTGGTCAACCTCGCTGGCTATTACACCTTCAACCATCGACGCTTCTCTTTCCCCGCTGCTTTCACCCAGAGCTACATCCAGCGCCGTTCGGCAGGTTCGTGGCTGGCAGGCATCAGCTATCAGGGAGGAAGCGTTAAAACCACAGATGACTTGAAAACGAGAAATCCCAATGCAGCCGACATCCGTATCTATGTAGGACACGTCGGCATCGGTGGAGGTTATGGCTACAACTGGGTCGTGGGTAAGAAGTGGTTGTTTCACATGTCCATGCTACCCACCTTTGTCATCTATAACCGCAACAACATGACGGTGAATGGGGAGCGCAAAGAGGCAAAGCACATGCGGTTCAACATGATATTCAACGAGCGTGCCGCCATCGTCTATAACTTCTCACCTCGCTACTTTGCAGGCGCAACCCTTGTGATGAACAACTCCATCTTTGACGATGATGTGGTGGTAGTCAACCAAAACAAATGGCGTGCACGTGCCTTCTTTGGACTTAGACTTTAGACCTTAGACTATAGACTCTAGACCTTAGACTCTAAACGTTAGGAGTTTGGGGGGAGGATGGGGTGAGAAAAAGTTCCAGAAGTTCAAGGTTCAAGAAGTTCAAGTTATAACGATATAACGACATAACGTTATAACGATATTACTTTATTTACACAGGAAATTAGTGATGGCTCGCATCAGGCCATTGCGTTGGTCATCTTCGCGGATGCTCTCGATGGGGAATCCGAGGATGACGGACTTGTAGTCGATGCCATCGTAGGCGATGCCGGCGGGGAGGTTGTTGCTGTATTGGAGCATGGCGAAAGTGGTGCCCTTAGACTCTTCTGATTGGGGGAGAGGTGTGATGGAGGTGATGTTTGGTACAGCATAGCTATAAGGATTCATCTCTCGATAGATGGTGAAGTCGAGGTTGCTGCCGTTCACACCTATGATGGATTTATCAGTAAGGACGGAAGAATTGAAAGATTGAAGAATTGAAGAATTGAAGTTCCGGGAGGAGTTGGCTCCAAGGTTGGCTCCGCTGACGAGCAGGCGACCTCCTTGCTGGATGTAGGCACGGAGGATGCGGTCGGTCTCAGGGTTGAACTCTTTCTGTACGCCATAGATGACATCGATCATGGCATATTCCTTTGGTACGATGACGTTAGAGAGGAGCGCTTCCTCGGAGCAGCTGCAGAACGAGTGGTTGCGAAGCTGGCTGATGCCGCGACCGTGGAGGGCTGTATAGTCGAAGGTGTTGCCCATCATGATGGTGCCTTCGAGTTCGGAACCGCTGTAGCCTGTACCTGTGGTGAGTTCGGAACCCATGTTGGTTTTGTCGAACGTGAGCTGTCGACCGCAGAAGCCTGCGAACTTACCGTAAGGAACTCCTGGGTCTGCATCGAGGTCAAACCCTTGGTCTTTTTCCGTAGATATCTTAGCTGGACCTTCGAGGCGGGTAAAGGCGTTGACGATGAGCACGGTTCCCGTGTTCTGTGGTGCGGCGTAAGCTGAGAGTACTTCGGAAGGGAAGCTGATGCCGCCATCGTTCATGGCAGCCACGCGGAACGAATAGAGTCGTCCTTTCTCCAACGGCGCTAAGTAACTTGTACCGTCTATGAGGGTTCCGTTGTCGAAGTCACCGTCGTCGATGCGTGTGTAGACAATATATCGCTTGGGAACGGCTGTCGGCTCGAGCGTGTCGATGGTGGCTTCCCATGTGAGGTTGGCCCATCGGTCTTGGTCGTTGAGCGTGATGGCGAAGTTGTGGACGGGTAGGGGCTGGATGACGTAGGGACGCTGGTGCATCGTGGCGATGTACTTCACGACGGACTTATAGACAGAGCGGCAGAAGTCGAATTTGAACCGTGGGTCGTAACCGAAGCAGAGGTCGTCGAAACTCTGATGTGACAGCATCTCGAGGATGATGGACGGCACCTGTGGCTCACGTGTCTCGCAGTAGTTGCGGTTCCATACCTGACGGACGCGCCAGTTCCACGACTTCATGTCGTTCGTGAGGTTGTACTGGATGGTGCTGGCCAAGTCGTAGCTGGCCAAGCGGCTGATGCCTGCGTTGGTCTTGGCATCATAGAAGTCGGGTAGGGCGGTGCAGATGGCTAATGTGCCTGTCAGATCACCTGTCCGTGAGAATCCTGCATCGGTGTGGAATGCCATTGAGAGTTCGAATGGTACATGGCGTCCAGGACGGTTGGGAATATAAGGCGAACCGCCTCCGAGGGTCGTGACCGACTCGCAGCGTGCCCACATGTCGTTATTGTAGTCGTTGTCGCTTTTGAAGTGGTTGTAGACAGAGTCGGGCATGCCGGCCCACTGGGCGTAGTAGAGTGCGGCTTCTGCCCAACGTGGCTTGCCGCTGGTGGTGAAGGAGAACAGGTCGGGCGCCTTGGAGGCATCAGCGGGGGCTTTACCTCTGGCGATGTTACCGATTCCGCTACCGAAACGGACTGCATCGGCAGTAACTACACCTTCGTGGCTGCTTACATTGCTCAGCTCTACTTGGTTTGCTGCACTTTTTCCCTTGGCAAACTGGAAGGTGCCGAGATATACCCAAGTGCCATCTCCCATCTGTTGATTGACCTTGAACTCTGTCCTCACACCTCGATGAACAACTGTATAGAGTGCATCGTCGATGCTGTTGGGTAGGGTCTGATAGGATATGTAAACTGCATACTCACCGTCTTCTGGAATATCGGGCATCCAACTGATGGTTGCATGGGGATGTGTGCCTGTCGTGGTATGGGTGTATCGGGCTGTTCCGTCGCTAAATGGATGGTCGCCCATGTAGTAAGCGTCCTTCAAGTGGGCGAATCCTGCAGAATCGCAGGTGTGCCAACGACCTTCTTCCTTGTAGAGACCATCTTTCTCGGGTGCATCGTTATCGATAACCACCTCGTTGTTCTGCCAGTTGCGTTCGCGAGGTGTGTAGACCACAGCTCCAGCATTTTCGAGCATCGGGATGATATATGGAATGACGAAGGTCTGTGAGAACAAGTCCTCAGTGGTACAGAACAGGTGTGGACGTTGCCACGTCCATGCGTTCTTCTCCTGCTTCCAATAGGTTCCGTGACTATGACAGAGTGCGATATGATTACCTTCCAGTCCTTTCGTGGCTGATAGAGGAGTGTTGGCGTTCCGCACCCACGGCTGACCCTTATACTCTGATTGCCAGATACGCTCGCGGTCGATGGCCCCTTTACGGATGGTGTTGGGCACCAACTGCTCGATGGGCTGGCGGTCGGTGATGACTGTAAGGGGATAGTTGGCCAATGAATCGGGAACAAACGAACGAATGCTGTCATAGACTGTTTCTACGACTGCATCGGTGAAGAACTGCTCCATGAATCCTCCGCTGACATAGACACGAATGTCTTGGTGGGCTGTGTCGACCACCAGACTGTCGAGTTTGCTACGTTTCAAAAGGGTTTCGCTGCGTGTGTAGTTGTCAAGATAATTCAGCACTCGCTCGCGCATGGTCTGTGCTTTTGCTGAACTGATGACGAACAGCATGATGGCGATGAGGATTGTTTTATTCATGTTTGCTCTGCTCACTCCTTATATTTTATGTTTTTGAAACCAACCAACTTGTCGTAACGGCTACCGAACGGACGGTGGTAGACATACACACTGTATTCGTTCTCTGTTTCGAAGAAATTGCCTTCGGTTGGTCCAGTCTTACCTGTACCTGTTCCGTTAGGCACAAAGAGGTATTGATAGTTGTATGATCCCTGTTTCAACGGGATAGAGATTTCGTACTGATGGTCGTTCGGGTTGTACTCCATCCTGTTATCGTCCCAGAACATGTTGAAGGTCAGGTCGCCATAGAGATAGAGGTCGCCGTCGGCCAGCTGGGGTGACTTGAGGACGAAATGCGTGATGAAGTAGTCGCTCTCCGTATCGTTGGCGTAGTCGTCGCTGTTGCGGATGAGGAAACGCCCGTTCTGGTCTTGGTCGTACTTGTAGCTTTTGATTGGAAGGTCCTCGAAGACATAAGCATGGTAGTATGGTTCCTCATACTTTATCTTGTCGACCCGCATTGTGGGTACGTACTCGTTCAGAATCTCAAAGCGTCGGAACTCGCTTCCTGCGTCGAAGATCAGCGAACGGTTGTGGTTGAATACCAACTGATTAGGACGCAGATATGATGGCTTCAGATTCGTTACCTTGTTGTCCCATCGATGGTTCTGCATCACTACAGGAATCAATTCAGATTCGGGGTTTGAAGTGGTTAACGTCTGGTAATTGATGTTGAACTCTACTTGCTGGTGACTCTGATAAGTATCGATGTCGGTATTTGCACTAATCTTCATGTCTATGCCCACCACAGGCTCGATGATACTGAAAAATACGGTCGCAGCAGGGTCTTCATCATCGTCCTCTTCGTAGATGTCGACCTTGTAGTTGCCGCTCAATAGCAACCGGTGGTTGTTGTTGGGCAAACGGAAGCTGTAGTGGTTGTAGAGCATCTCTGTATTGACAGATTGCTCGTATGTGTCGATGAGTGTACTGCCGTTGATGCCTGTCATGTAATCGCCCGTGTACAACTGCGACGGCTCCCAGTCAGCATTGCAATGCGTAATGCGATATGTGTACCTCACATAATTGTGTTGCAGGTCGTCGAACGAGATGTCAACATATTGTCCGCTTCCCAGCAGCATCACAGGCGGTTCGCCCCATTTGCCGTTCACCTGAACTTGAATCGTCCGGATGTTGTCGACAAACGACACGTTGACCTGTGCGCATACACTCAAAGTGATGCACACAAGTCCTAACGTGATGATGCTACGTTTGCGTTTCATTGTTCTAGACTTTAGGCTTTAGGCTTTAGACTCTATATACTATAGTTTAAAACTGGAAGTAATTCTTCGCGTTATAATAGCTGATATCCTCTACCATCTGACCCATGCGATCCATTTCGCATATTGGCAACTCACCGTTTTCAACGTCTGTGCCGATGAGGTTACACAGCGTGCGACGGAAGTACTCATGGCGAGGATAGCTCAGGAATGAACGTGAGTCGGTCAGCATACCTACGAAGCGGCTGAGCAGACCCAGTACAGAGAGTGTGTTCATCTGGTTCTCCATACCACGTTTCTGGTCGAGGAACCACCATCCTGATCCCCATTGAATCTTACCGGGAACGCTTCCGTCCTGGAAGTTACCAAGCATCGTTGCTACCATCTCGTTGTCGGCTGGGTTGAGGTTATAGATGATAGTCTTCGTCAGCTTGTCGGCTGTAGCCAGTCGGTTGAAGAACTTCGACATTGCTTTCGCAGTGTTGAATTGACCGATAGAGTCGAAACCTGTGTCGGGACCAATCAGACGGAACATCTTCGTGTTGTTGTCGCGGATGGCTCCGTAGTGGAATTGCTGTGTCCAGCCTGATGCATAGTCCATCTCGGCAAACATGACCAACATGCAACTCTTGAACTTCACGATTTCGTCCTTTGTCAGCAGCGTGCCTCCATACACCTTATTAAATATAGTATTGATTTCTGTATCCGTATAGTCTTCTGCATAGAACTCCTCGATGCCGTGATCGGACAACTTACATCCGTTGGCAGCAAAGAAATCGTGACGTTTCTGCAGCGCATCAACCAGGTCTTGGAACTGTCGGATGCTGATACCGCTCACTTCGCTCAGACGGTCAATGTATGCCTTGAAGGTCTGAGGATTCTCTACCGCCATCGCTTTGTCGGGTCGCCATGCAGGAATCATCCTTGCATCATCGTCCCTACGTTCGCGGGCATACTGCTGATGGAAGTGGAGGTCGTCAACAGGGTCATCCGTCGTACACACAATCTCCACGTTGTAGTGGCGCATCAGTCCGCGAGCGGTGAATTCTGGGTCGTTCTGCAACTTGTCGGTACACTCGTCGTAGATCTCGCGTGCCGTTTCTGGATTCAGAATCTTTGTAATGCCGAATGCGGTCTTCAGTTCCAAATGGCTCCAGTGGTAGAGCGGATTGCGGAAGCAGTACTGAATGGTCTCAGCCCATTTCTCAAATTTCTCGTAGTCCGTGGTGTCCTTACCTGTGCAGTAGCGCTCATCCACACCATTCGTACGCATCGCACGCCATTTGTAGTGGTCGCCACCCAACCATATCTCCGTCAACGAGTTGAACTTATGGTCCTCAGCCACCATCTGTGGGCTCAGGTGACAATGATAATCGATGATAGGAAGGAACTCAGCATGCTCGTGGTAGAGCTTTTGTGCTGTCTCGGTCTGTAACAGAAAGTTTTCGTCAAGAAATTGTTTCATATCAGTAAGTATTGTTTTGTTGATGAATTGATTGCTTTCATACAAAAAGTGAAGGATGTTGTCCTTCACTTTATGGTTGTGTCATGCTGGACTGAACTCGTCTTTTCCGACTCCGCATAATGGGCATACCCAATCTGCTGGAACGTCCTCCCATGCTGTACCTGGTTCAACACCGTTTTCTGGGTCTCCAACTTCTGGGTCATATTCATAACCACAGACTTCGCATACGTACTTTTCCATTCTTAGTAGGATTTGATTGTGAATACTTGATTGTCTATAATGTGAGTTTAACTGTTCGACCACTATATATGTCTGTCGTTTGACTCTAAGTCGAAGTCCACCATCGAACTGAGCGAACGGTTCTGTTCGATACCTTCGATGGCTTTTGCGAAGAGTTTGGCGCTTGACAGTTGCTTTACTTTCTTGCACGTGCCGTGATAGGGGATAGAGTCGGTGAACACTATCTCCTCAAGTGCAGAGTTCTCAACGCGCTCTGACGCAGGACCACTCATGATACAATGGCTTGCGATAGCACGTACAGAGATAGCACCCGCTTTCTTCATCTCGTCTGCCGCCATCGTGATGGTTCCCGCTGTGTCCACCATATCATCGATAAGAATCACGTTCTTGCCTGCTACATCACCGATAATCTGGATGGAGTCCACGATATTCGCTTTCTTGCGCACTTTGTTGCAGAGCACCAACGGTACTTGCAGCTTGTCGGAGAACTTGGCTGCACGTTTCGATGCACCGATATCCGGTGCTGCTATAATGAGGTTCTCGAATTTCTGCTTACGGATATAGGGAAGAAGCAGCAGTGAGGCATACAGGTGGTCAACCGGCACATTGAAGAAGCCCTGAATCTGGTCGGCATGCAAGTCCATCACAATCAGACGGTCTATACCTACACAACTCAGCATGTCTGCTACCACCTTTGCTCCTATCGGTACACGCGGTTTGTCCTTGCGGTCTTGACGTGCCCAGCCGAAGTAAGGCGTTACAGCGATGATTTGACGCGCAGACGCACGTTTCGCTGCATCAATCATCAAGAGCAGCTCCATCAGGTTGTCCGTGTTGGGGTAGGTCGACTGAACAAGGAACACGTCCTTTCCTCGTACCGATTCCTCAAACGACACCACAAACTCCCCGTCAGAGAAGTTCGTGCGGACAAGATTGCCTAATTTACAACCTAATTGTTGACAGATTTTCTCTCCAAGATACTTGGAGTTTGTGCCTGCGAATACTTTGTAGTTTACGTTATCTTCCATTGTAAGATGAGAATATGATGTATATCCTGGTTTTGGTTTGCAAAGTTACACTTTTATTTTGTATTAATCAGCAGCTTTTCGAAAAAACTTGAATAAATCCACTAATTCTTTGAAATTATTCGACTCATGTAAGTCAAATCGATTCCAAAGTACGTCTTCAAGTACGATTCCACCGAATCCGCAGTCACGCGCAAACTGAATCCCGTCTACCGACGTCACTCCACGTGCCAGCACTCTGTGATGAATCTTGTGGCGCTCAGCTGCACGTCGCATCTCTGAAGGTGTGGCATCCAGCACCACATACCCGAACCGATCCATCGGTTCGTCCAACTCTTCTGCCGTACACGAACGAGTCATGTACCCCTTATACCCCTTCGGCGCTACCGGATTACGTTCGCTCAGATGGATGCCCCTCAGTCCGTACTCGTTCTGTAAGTAGAAATGGTCGTTCACGATGATTCTGTGATACCATTTGTTCGGCATAAGGGTCAGCAGGCGTTCACAGAAGATAGGCTCCGAGTCGGGCTTGCGTATATGCAGCATATCCATCCCTTCCTCAAACAACGTTTGGAGAATGGTGTTTTCTTCCACGAAGAAGCGAGGGGGTGTTGCTACTACCACTTTCATGACTGTGTGTTGATGCTTTCAAGTGTATATTGGCTGCTGCCGTCGAAACAATGAGTACATATCTGGCATTTAGGCAGTCCGATACTCTCTACCAGTGTTTCCAGCTTGCTGAATTGAAGTGATGACAGGTTGAATCGCTTGCCGATTTCTTCTACCATACGATTATACTCAGGAGAGTCCGTCTTTACGTAATTGTCGATATTCTTGTTCTCTTCACCCTCGAAGTCCTTGATGACACGTCGGGTGATGAGTTCCATGTCGCCTTGTGAGCGTGAGAAATTGATGAAGGGACATCCGTAGATGAGTGGAGGACATGAGATGCGCATGTGTACCTCTTTTGCTCCGCATTCATACAGCACCTTTGTGTTGTCGCGCAATTGTGTGCCGCGTACGATGGAGTCGTCGCAGAACAGCATGCGCTGGTCCTTCAACATCTGTCGGTTGGCAATGAGTTTCATCTTTGCCACAAGGTTGCGTCGTTCCTGATTGCTCGGTGTGAACGAACGAGGCCATGTCGGCGTGTATTTCGAGATGGCTCTGCGGTAAGGCACTTTGTGACCTGCTGCATAACCGATAGCCATACCTGTACCAGAGTCTGGAATACCGCACGAACAGTCTACGACTGTCTGGTCGCTCTCTCCCATACGCTTACCACACCGGAATCGCACCTCCTCTACGTTGATGCCTTCATACGACGACGTAGGGAATCCGTAGTACACCCAAAGGAACGAACATATCTGCATCCCCTTATTCGGTTTGCGGAGCTGCTCTATGTAGTTTGGCTGCATGCGTACGATTTCTCCCGGACCTAAGTAGCGCTCGATTTCGTAGCCCAGGTTATGGAATGCCGTCGATTCGCTTGATACTGCGTATGCATCTTCTTTTTTACCAACCACGATAGGGGTGCGGCCCCAACTGTCGCGTGCTGCGATGATGCCGTCTTCCGTGAGCAGCAAAAGCGAACACGATCCTTTCACCTCGCGGAACACGTTCTCGATACCTTCCACGAACGTCTTACCTTTTATAATAAGAAGTCCAATCAGTTCCGTCTGGTTAATCTTTCCTGAGCTGAATTCCGACAGATGCATATTCTCCTTCAGTAGCTTTTCTGCCAATTCCTCTTTGTTGTTTACCTTTGCTACCGTCACAATGGCAAACCGCCCAAGGTGGCTGTTCATGAGGAGCGGTTGTGCGTCTGTGTCGCTGATGATTCCGATACCTGCGTTACCTTTGAACTTGTCCAAACTATCCTCAAATGCAGTACGGAAATAAGTACATTCGAGATTGTGAATCGAACGGTTAAAACCTGTTTCCTTGCTATAGGTCGACATACCACCTCTCATCGTACCAAGGTGAGAGTTGTAGTCTGTACCGTAGAACAAATCGTTGATACATTCTTTCGTTGATACCGTTCCGAAAAAACCTCCCATAAAATCTATGAATTGTTAAGTGATATATAAATAATGTATGATTAATCCTCTTTTATCCTGAATTTGATTTTCTCCTCGTCCAGATATGCGTTGATGATGCTGGCGGGTTGCAACGTCGATTCCACAATCATTTCCGAGATGCCGTCTTCCAGATGCTGCTGGATGGCACGGCGAAGCGGACGGGCTCCGAACTGCTTGTCGTAGCCCCTGCCTGCGATGAATCGCTTGGCATCATCATCGATGGTCAGTTTGTAACCGAGTGCCTCAATGCGTTGGTACAACCCTTCGAGTTCAATGTCGATGATTTGTGTGATGGCCTCAAGATCGAGCTGGTCGAAGGTGATAATCTCATCAATACGGTTCAGAAACTCAGGAGAGAACTGACGGTTAAGGGCTTTCTGAATCACGCTACGGCTTACCTGCTTGTCGTCCATTCCTGCCATCGCTGAGAAACCGACACCACGACCGAAGTCTTTCAACTGGCGCGTTCCTACGTTACTGGTCATGATGACTACCGTGTTGCGGAAATCTACTGTGCGTCCGTTCGAATCCGTGAGTCGTCCGTCGTCCATCACTTGGAGCAAGATGTTAAACACATCGGGATGAGCTTTCTCAATCTCATCAAGCAGCACGATAGAGTAGGGTTTGCGACGTACTTTCTCGGTTAGCATACCACCTTCCTCATAGCCTACATATCCAGGAGGAGCTCCTACCAGACGACTGACGGTGAATTTCTCCATATATTCCGACATGTCGATACGTACCAATGCGTCTGATGAACCGAACATGTGTTCTGCCAGCTTCTTTGCCAGATAAGTCTTTCCTACACCTGTTGGGCCGAGAAACATGAATGTGCCGATAGGACGGTTCGGGTCTTTCAGTCCGATGCGACTACGTTGGATGGCGCTAACGAGTTTGTCAATAGCATCATCCTGAGCGATTACTTTCTTCTTCAGCTCCTGACGCATCCCTTTCAGACGAATACCTTCGTCTTGTGCCATCTTCGAAACGGGGATGCCTGTCATGATAGATACTGTTTCCGCTACTTTATCTGCATCGACGGTTTCACGATTCTCAACAAGTGTGTTTTCCCAGTCTGACTTCATCTTCTTGAGTTGCTCACGTAGGGTCTTTTCTTTATCGCGGTAGTCAGCAGCACGTTCATAGTCTTGATTTTTGACGGCCTGTTCTTTGTTTCTGACAGCTTCGTCAATGATCTGTTCCTGCTGTTCTATTTCTTTTGGTACGCTGATGTTGTTGATATGTACCCTTGACCCCGCTTCATCGAGTGCGTCAATCGCTTTGTCGGGGAAGAAACGGTCCGTCACATATCGTTCTGTGAGATTGACACATGCATCAAGCGCATCTTCTGTGTATGTCACATTATGATGTGATTCGTAGCGGTCTTTGATGTTATGGAGAATAATTTTGGTCTCCTCGACAGTTGTCGGTTCTACGATGATTTTCTGGAACCGACGTTCGAGTGCACCGTCTTTCTCGATGCTCTTGCGGTATTCGTCCAGGGTTGTCGCACCGATACACTGGAGTTCACCTCGAGCCAATGCGGGTTTCATCATATTGGCAGCATCCATCTGTCCTGCTTGATTGCCAGCACCAACGAGGTTATGGATCTCGTCTATGAACACGATGATGTTTGGGTTCTCTTTCAACTCGTTGATGATGGTGCGCATACGTTCCTCAAACTGTCCTCTGTATTTCGTACCAGCTACAACAGTTGACATGTCAAGCGAGATGATCCGTTTATCAAACAGAATGCGTGATACTTTGCGGTTGATGATACGGAGCGCAAGCCCTTCCACGATTGCACTTTTACCAACACCAGGCTCGCCAATCAAAACAGGGTTGTTCTTTTTCCTTCGTGACAGAATCTGTGCGATACGCTCGATTTCTTTCTCTCGTCCCACCACAGGGTCGAGTTTTCCTTCCATTGCTGCTTTGGTGATGTCGGTTCCAAAGGTGTCGATGGCAGGTGTGTCCGACAGTTTCTGTTTACTGTTTGTTGCCTTGGCAGTCTGGTTGTTTCCTTTTCCACGGCTTGATGGTGGAGCGTCTTCCTCTTCGTCCTCATCCTCAAAGTCAATATCTGCCTTTGGAGTCGGAGTCTTTTTTGTGAGGGTGGCTAACACGCTGTTATATGAGATGCCGTTGTTGTTAAGGAATTGCATGGCAGGAATCGTCTTATGTTTCATCAGACCCAGCAAGACATGCTCGGACTTAATGCTGTCGCTTTTCTGTAATTTGGCTTCCAGCATGCCAAGTCTTAGGATATTTGAAGTTTCCTCGCTGACACTTAGGTTGTCGCTAGTTGTCTGTGACACTGTGTGTGACTTGAGGTTGTCTTCGAGGTTATGTTTGTATTCCTGAACATTGAGCAAAAAATCGTTTTGCAGAATACGGAATGCATGGTTCTCACCGTCACGGATGATACCGAGCACCAGATGTTCTGGCTCGATGCTCGTGTTGTGGAGTCTCATTGCTTCCTCTCTGCTATATGAGAGAATTTGCTTTAGTTTATCTGAATAGGGTAGTGATAAATTCATGTTTCTGTACATTATGTGTTGTTATGTACATTGTTCTCAACAAATATCGTGCCAATTACTTTAACCACTTGGTCAGACGGTCTATGATGTCCGACTTGTCGGGCTCGGGCATGTTGGTAATATTTGATCCGTGGTCGCCTCCTGGCTGTACATAGACTCTCATGTTCTGTTTCTTCTTACAATTGAGCCATGTGCATACTCCGCTTGCACTCCATGGGTCCGCCTCTCCGTAGATGAAGATCATCGTTGGGTCTTCTTTTTTCAGGAACTTAACCGTGCGCTTGTAGAGTGTTGGGTCGAATTCGTAATGGCGTAGCTCTGGTGTGAGCATAATCTTTTTCAAGTAACCCTTGGTTGACTTCACTTTCGTCCACTTCTTCAGCCCTTTGAGCGAATATCCATAGTAGCCTAACTCTCGTATTGCCTGTACATCGAATGGCAAGTATTTATTGGGGTAGGCAAAGTAATCTGGATCTGACACCCGTACAAAGTGGTTAAGCAGAGGTTCGTCTGGTCCTGTTACAGATGGAATGGCACTTGCTTTGGTACCATATTGAAAGTGTGCAAAAGCATATTCGAGCACCATGTAGTCGTAGATTTCTTCGATGGGCAGGTAGAAGTGGAAGTTGTGCCTGTCGCAATATGCTTGGAATCTCGGAACCATCGTCTCCCTGCGTTTCAACATCTCCTGCTGAGCTCTGAGTACAATTGCACGTTCTTCTGCCGTTCCTGCCTTTTTGGCAAGAAACGTCTCATGACGACCATCTTCTACTGAGCGGTTGAGCGGTGCTACATAACTCACGCTTGCATCTACATCGTTTGGATAAGTGGCGCGATAGAACATGGTGGTTTGTCCACCCTTGCTGGTTCCTGTGCTGATCCATTTCCCTTTGAACAGCTGACCGAGGGTAACTCTTACGTTGTGTAAGTCACGAAGTGAGTTGTCAACGGTCATATAGTCCCAATTGCATGGCTCCGGCACAGATTGATCGAAGTATCTGTATTCGCACAATACGATGTTCGCATTGAACAACCTTCCCAATTCGATATCATAGAGTGGACTCATTCCATAGCTGGCGGTGTAACCCTCTGTGACAATCACCGTTGGGGCATTGATGTCTCTTAGACAAACGAATATACGTTGTCCGAATGTGCCTTTTTCTGCGTTGTCGCCATCCACGTTCTGACGTATCTTCATCACGTATTTCTCTTTGAAATGACGTGATTCTAACGATTGTACGTTGCTGATGCCATTCAAAGCGATGAGTTGTCGCATGAATGATGTTGTATCTTGCTGAGCTACCACGAGAATGGTGACCAGCATGAGATAGATGGATGTGAGGATTCGTTTCATGTGAGTGGGTCTTACTGATTCTGATAGGGCTTATAGACCTTATGAGACTGAGGGATCGAATTTGTTTAGTATGCTCTTGCGATGAGAACTCTGTACTTAGCAGGTTTGCCGCTTACCATATCCGTACCAGGAGTCTGTTCGAACATGTATGGGACACACCTGATTGTTGCCTGCGTTTCTTCCTTGATTTTGGCTTCGGTCTCTGGGGTGCCGTCCCAGTGGCAGAGGAAGAATCCGCCGTCTTTAATCTTCTCTTTGAACTCTTCGTAGTTGTCACATTCGTAGATGTGGGCATTACGGTAATCGAGTGCTTTCTTGTAGATGTTGGCTTGGATATCTTCGAGAAGGTTCTTTACATAGTCTTCTATGCCGTCGATGCTGACGGTTTCTTTCTCGAGGGTGTCACGACGCATCACTTCTACGGTACCGTTCTCCAGGTCGCGTGCACCGAGAACCAAACGTACAGGAATACCTTTCAACTCGTAGTCTGCGAACTTGAATCCCGGACGTTTCTGGTCGTCATTGTCGTATTTCACGCTGATGCCCATCGCCTTGAGGTTGTTCACGATTTCCGATACCTTATTATTTATAGTAGCGAGCTGTTCATCTGTCTTCCATATTGGAACAATAACAACCTGTATAGGAGCAAGGTGTGGAGGAAGTACCAGTCCGTTATCGTCGGAGTGGGTCATGATAAGTGCTCCCATAAGACGTGTAGATACACCCCAACTGGTTGCCCATGCATACTCTTGTTTGTTCTCTTTGTTAAGGAACGTTACCTCGAAAGCTTTTCCGAAGTTCTGTCCGAGGAAGTGGCTTGTTCCACTTTGCAGTGCCTTACCGTCTTGCATCATCGCCTCGATAGTGTAGGTGTCGAGTGCACCTGCAAATCGTTCTGTTTCACTCTTTACACCCTGAATTACAGGTACGGCCATGTATTGCTCTGCGAAGTCTGCATAGACTTTCAGCATCAACTTAGCACGGTCTTCTGCCTCTTCACGTGTAGCATGAGCAGTATGTCCCTCTTGCCAGAGGAACTCCGATGTACGCAGGAACAAGCGGGTACGCATCTCCCAGCGCATCACGTTACACCATTGGTTACAGAGGATAGGGAGGTCACGGTATGAGTTCACCCAGTTCTTGTAGGTGTTCCAGATGATGGTCTCCGATGTCGGACGTATGATGAGTTCTTCTTCCAACTTTGCTGCAGGGTCTACCACTACACCGTCGTGTGTCTCATTGGTCTTCAGACGGTAATGGGTTACAACCGCACATTCCTTAGCGAATCCTTCAACGTGTTCTGCTTCCTTGCTAAGGAACGACTTAGGTATCAACAAAGGGAAATAGGCATTCTGAACGCCTGTTTCTTTGAATTTCTTGTCTAACTCGCTCTGAATCTTCTCCCAGATGGCATAACCGTAAGGACGGATGACCATACATCCGCGTACGTCAGACTGCTCTGCCAATTCTGCTTTCACTACTAATTCATTATACCATTGAGAATAGTTGACGCTTCGTTTCGTCAACCCTTTTAGTTCTGTTGCCATAATATATTAAAAATGTGTTTTCTATAAACCTTTTAAATACCTTCGATCAATCAGCTTGCGCAAAATCGAGTACAAATTTACGAATTTATTCATTATCTTCATAGGGAAAAGCATGCTAAAAACGAAAAAAAACGTTTTTTTTATAAAAAAAATCACTAATATGAGTTTTATTTCAAGAAAAATACCGATATTTGCACTTGAAAACAATGTGTTTTGTTTAATCGATTAAATTATGAAGAATTTTAAATTTCTTGCAGTAGCACTTAGTGCTCTTCTCATCCTTTCAGGATGTGGTAACATGAACAACGCCACAAAAGGCGGACTTCTTGGTGGTGGAGGCGGTGCAGCTCTTGGAGCTCTCGCTGGTTATTTAATTGGTAAAGATGCCAAAGGTACAGCTATCGGTGCAGCCGTAGGTGCAGCAGTTGGTACAGGTGCAGGTGTCATCATCGGTAAGAAGATGGACAAGGCTAAGGCAGCAGCTGAAGCTGTTAAGAATGCACAGGTTGAGTCAATCAAGGACGCTAACGGTCTTCAGGCTGTTAAGGTTACATTCGACTCTGGTATCCTCTTTGCAACAAACAAGTCTGACCTCAACGCAGCAGCAAAGACTTCTCTCCAGAAGTTTGCTAACGATGTGCTCAAAGCTAACACAGACATGGATGTTGCTATCGTTGGTCATACCGACAACACAGGTACTGATGCCATCAACAATCCACTTTCTGAGCGCCGTGCACAGGCTGTTGAGTCTTACCTCAAGTCTTGTGGTGTAAGTTCTGCTCAGATTCGTTCAGTCGGTGGTGCTGGTTCTACTCAGCCTGTTGCTGATAACAGCACAGCTGCTGGTCGTCAGCAGAACCGTCGTGTAGAGGTATTCCTCTACGCATCAAAGGCGATGATTGAGGCTGCTGAAAAAGAAGCTGCTCAATAAGCCGAACAAAAGACTAAACCATCGAAAATGATGTGATTTGTCAGGAAATGAAGGATGTGTGGCATAATTGTCACGCATCCTTTTTTTGAGAAAGTGGCCTAAAAAATAGAAATAAACGGAAAATGAAAATAGTCAAGCGTGTCCTGAAGATTCTGATGTGGATCGTCATCGTGTTCTTTGTCACTTCAATTGGTATGACGATTGTCTACCGATTCTGTGCTGTTCCCATATCTCCTTTGATGGTGATACGTCTTGGCGAGCAGTTGAAGGAGGGCAAGTCTCTCAAGCTGGCTCACCGATGGGTGCCGCTCGATAGCATCAATCCTTCTTTGCCGCAGGCTGTATGGGCGAGCGAAGACCAGAATTTCTTCAATCATAATGGATTCGACTTTAAGGCCATCGAGAAAGCCATGAAGGAAAAGGAAGTGAAGGGTAGGTTGAGAGGTGCAAGCACCATCAGCCAGCAGACTGCTAAGAACGTCTTCTTATGGCCTGAGTCATCTTGGACACGTAAAGCCTTCGAGGCTTATTTCACGATACTGATTGAGACCTTCTGGTCGAAACATCGTATCATGGAGGTATATCTTAACACCATAGAGATGGGGGACGGCATTTATGGTGCGGAAGCTGTGGCGCTTGAACATTTCGGCTGTCATGCTCTCCATCTGAATGCCAATCAAAGTGCTCTGATTGCTGCTTCGTTACCGAATCCATTGAAACGCAATAGTGGGGCTCCTTCATCGTATATGTATAAACGCCAACGCCAGATATTGAAGCAGATGAAGAACTTAGGGCCATTTCCGAAAGAGTAATATATGAAAAAATCTTAAAATATGGTCGTAGTATCATATTTTCTTCGTATATTTGCAAGATGTTAGATTGTTCGTTTAATCGTTTAATAGTTTAATTGGAATATGAAGACAATGAAAAGATATTTAGGTTATTTCTTGGCAGTAGTGCTCATCGCGGTTACTGCTGCATGTAGCAAAAACAGCTATGAGGATTATATGACCGTCATTCCGAAGGATGCAAAAGGTGTTGCAGCTGTACGGTTTGACAATGTAGTGAACAAGACAGGTGTGGCTCGCTCTCCCCTCATCCGTTTGGCTTTGAGCAAGATGAGTAGTGCGATGAGTGCTGACGTAGAGACAAAGGTGAAGGCGTTGATTGACGACCCTTCGCTCTCGGGTATTGATTTCAGTAGCCCGGCATACGCATTCGTCATCAACAATCAGTCGATAGGGGTGACCATGAAGGTGGAAGATGCTTCGTTGCTTGACGAACTGGTAGCTACGATGGCTAAGTTGGATTTCTGCACCAAGGCAAAGAAGTCAAACGACTATCAATGGACGAGTCTGGCCGACGGTAGTGCTCGTATGGTTTATTCCGACAATACCTTGCTGATTGTGTTTGCCGGCGCAGAAACGGCTAAGTCGCTTGACCAGATGATGCTGGATATGATGAGTCTGGATGTCGACGATTCGTTTGTGACGACTCCTCAGTTTGTTAAGTTGCATGAACTGAAGTATGAAGACCTGCAAGTATATTTTAACTTAGGTGTAGATGTCATCAAGCAGACTGAGTTTTTGAAGGAACTGTTGCCAACGGGTGCGAAACCTGCCGACTATGAGTTTGTTGCTGGAGTGAATCTGCGTGAAGGTGGTGTTGATGCTCAGAGTCTGTTGTTCAGCACAAACGAGAAGGCTCAAAAAGAGTTTGACGACTACTTTGCAAGTCTCAAGCCTATCAAGGGTGAGTATGTAAACAAGATTCCTCGTGACTCAAAGGTATGGGCATGTATGGGTGCTGAAGGAGATAAGTTAGTCGACTTGTTGAAGCGTGTGCCGAAAATCAAGGAGGCATTGCTGGCAGCTGGATTTGTAATCGATGCCGAGCAGATGCTGAGATCCATTGATGGCGATATGTTGATTTATGCGAAACCCGATCAAGGGGAGATGGGCTTGTATGCCCAACTTGGTAAAAGCGACTTCTTAAAGGATGTAGATTCGTGGATGGAGTCTGCGGAGAAGTACGGCTACACAATGAAAATGGAAAGCACAGGGAGCTATCAGGTCGAGGGTGAAGATGTGGATCTGCATTGGGCAATCGAGGGCAAACAGTTGTATGTGGGAACCAAGACGTATCAGCCGCTTTCCGTTCAAGGCCAGAACAAGCATGCGGACGATATGGATGATGCGTTGTTCTATGCATTTATTGACCTTAATCATCAACATCTCGTAGCGAATAGCGTTGTCGTCAAGTCCACCAAACCTGGTGAAATCATTATCAAGGCTGACATTGCTTCGTTCCCTGAAATATTGTGGAAAGGGCTTTGAAAAATTGAAAAAGTTAAGAATAAAGAGGTAAGAGGTAAGGAGTAAGAGGTAAGACAATGCATAATGCATAATGTAGAATGTAAAATGTAGAATGTTAACACTCCCCCTTGGGGGAGTAGGGAGGGGGCTCCCTCTCACCTCTCACCACTCACCACAAAATATTTGAAATTGTGAAGGAGATTACACTGAAACATACGCTGCCAAAGGTGTTTGCACAGGTGGCAGACTTACAAAGTGAGGTGTGGCGACATGAGGTGACGTTCGAGAAGGACAGGCTCTATTTGGTGGAAGCCAATTCGGGTACTGGTAAGTCGTCGCTTTGCAGCTATATCTTTGGCTATCGAAAAGATTACGAAGGACAGATATTGTTCGACGGAAACGACATCGCTCGTTTCTCAACTAGTAAGTGGGTACGCATCCGTCAGACTTCGCTGTCGCTGTTGTGGCAGGAACTGCGGCTGTTCCCCGAACTCACAGCAATGGAGAATGTCATCATCAAGAACAAACTGACCAACCATCAGTCGCAACAGCAGATTGAGACGTGGTTCGACCAGCTGGGCATTGCTGACCGAATGAATGCGAAGATAGGTCGTATGTCGTTCGGACAACAACAGCGTGTGGCACTCATCCGTGCTCTCTGTCAGCCGTTCGATTTCATCTTCGTCGATGAACCCATTAGCCACCTCGACGATACCAACAGCCGAATAGTGGGCGAACTGCTCATGTCCGAGGCACATCGTCAGGGAGCAGGTGTGATTGTGACAAGTATAGGAAAACATATTGAGTTGAACTACGATAAGGTGTTGAAGTTATGAATCTGGTTTGGAAATTATTAAGGCAGCATATCAGCATCCCTCAGTTCGTGGGATTCTTCGTTGCCAACTTGGTGGGTATGACCATCATCATGCTTGGCATTCAGTTCTATACGGATACGCAGGCCATCTATGAGACTGAGGATAGTTTCATGAAAGCGGACTACCTTATTATTAATAAGAAGATCAGTTCGATGACCACCATCACGGGCAAGTCGAGTGCGTTCACCCTGCCCGAAGTGCAGGACTTGGAGAGCCAGGAGTTTGTCGAACGGCTGGGCACGTTCACTTCGTCGGTATTCGATGTGAGGGCATCCATTCGGCTTGACGAGAAGACCAGTTTCTCAACGGAGATGTTCTTCGAATCTGTGCCCGATGAGTTTGTCGACGTGAAGAGCGAAGAGTGGAACTATGAGCAGGGAAGCCGTGAGGTGCCCATCATACTCCCTCGCAACTATCTTGACCTCTATAACTTCGGGTATGCACAGAGCCGTAATATGCCGAAACTGTCAGAGGGTATCCTGAGTGCCATCAGTCTGAAGATAGAACTCTCAGGTGGAGGCATGCGCGATGAGTATGAAGGACGTATCGTCGGATTCAGCAGCCGACTCAACACCATCCTTGTGCCGCAGGTCTTTATGGATTGGGCCAACGAATACTATGCTGGAACCAAGACAAAATCGCCTACACGACTCATCGTGGAGGTGAACAATCCTACAGACGAACGTATCACCACCTACTTGCAGGACAACAGCTACGAGACCGATAAGGATAAGCTTGATGCCAGCAAGCAGACCTTCCTGCTGCGTATCATAGTTGCCATTGTGATGGCTGTAGGACTGGTTATCAGCATTCTGGCATTCTACATCTTGATGCTCAGCGTTTATCTGTTGGTCGAGAAGAACAGCACGAAACTCGAGAACCTGTTGCTCATCGGCTACAGTCCGTCAAAGGTCTCGATGCCTTATCAGTTGCTCACCATCGGGTTGAACCTCTTGGTGCTCGTCATTGCTTTCGTGACCATGATGTTGGTACGAAACGTCTATATGGAGATGTTCGAGTCGTTCTTCCCGAACTTCGAGACTCCATCAGTCATGCCTGCCATCCTGACGGGAGCAGCATTGTTTGTCGTCGTGTCAATTTTCAATGTAATCGCAATAAAATCTAAAGTGATGTCAATATGGAAGAGGAAAGACTAAGTCAGTTATACAAACAGGTCACAGGAAAACAACCGGCCAAGATCGAACACATGTTTGGTGGAGGAGGTAGCAGCCGTAAGTACTTTGTTATCACAGGCGAAGACGGAAGCACCATGTATGGTGTCACCAGCAAGTCGGCTGGCGAGAACTTCGCGTTCTATAACCTCTCGAAAATCTTTGCAGACAAAGGGCTCCCTGTACCAGAGGTCTATGGCATCAGCGACGACCACCTCTATTATCTGCAAGAGAATCTGGGAACCCTCACGTTGCGGGATTACCTGAAAGCCAATCGTGACGAGAACGGCAAATACAACTCTGCCGCCAAGTCCATGCTGCATAAGGTGATGGCACAGTTGCCCGACTTCCAGTTCAAGGGTGCCAGCGGATATGTGTTCCAGCAATGTTATCCTGTCTCTTCGATGGACGAGATGTCCATCATGTTCGACCTCAACTACTTCAAGTACTGCTTCCTCAAGCTCACAGGCATCGAGTTCAACGAGGTGAAGCTGCAGGAAGACTTCCAACGGTTTACAGTAGATATCATGTCCGACTGCGTCAATAACTTCCTCTATCGCGATTTCCAGTCGCGCAACGTGATGATTGTTGATGGGCAGCCTCGCTATATCGACTATCAAGGAGGTCGTCGAGGACCTATCTACTACGATGTGGCTTCGTTCCTTTGGCAGTCGTCAGCCAACTATTCCGATGCGCTGAGGGAAGAACTGATCGATACCTACCTCACTTCCATGCTTCAGTATCGTACTATCCCGCGCGATGAGTTCATACGTCATCTGCGCAAGTTCGTCCTCTTCCGCACCCTTCAGGTATTGGGCGCATACGGATTCCGTGGGTTGTGGGAGAAGAAACAATACTTCATCAATAGCATCCCTCTGGCTATGAATAACCTTGAATGGCTCATTCGTAAGGGAGTCATCAACGAATATCCATACCTCAAGGAAGTGGCTGAGATGTTGGTCAAGGACCATCACTCACGCTCGTTCAACCCCGAAGTCAATCAGAAACCAGCCCTTGTGGTCAAGGTGTTCAGCTTCTCCTTCAAGAACGGAGTGCCGCAGGACGAGAGCGGAAATGGAGGCGGTTATGTGTTCGATTGCCGAGGAACCAATAACCCCGGACGATACATCGAGTACAAGAACTTCACAGGTCTCGACCAGCCGGTCATCGATTTCCTGGAGAAAGACGGAGAGATACTCAGCTTCCTTGAGCACATCTATCCTGTTGTCGACTTCCACACCAAGCGCTTCATCGAGCGCGACTTCACCAGCCTCATGATTTCGTTCGGTTGTACGGGAGGTCAGCATCGTAGTGTCTATTGTGCCCAACGTATGGCCCAGCATCTCCACCGTAAGTTCGGCGTGAAGGTCATCCTCTGTCATCGGGAGCAAAACATCACACAGGTAATAGAATAGTTTAAAAGCTTACAGCTTAAAAAGGAGTTAAAAACTTAGTTAAGAGTTAAGAATTAAGAGTTAAGAAAAACACTGTGCTGATGAAAACATCCTTTGGAAACGTCGAGCGAAGCGATAACTTCTAAGAAATTAACTTTCAACTATACACTTTACAATATGAACCTCTTCATCCTCGCAGCCGGTCTTGGTACACGCCTCAAACCACTTACTGACACGATGCCCAAGGCATTGGTGCCTGTAGGCGGTCGTCCTTTGTTGCAACTGCTTATCGAGAAAATCAAACAACAATGCTATCAACCGGAAATCGTTATCAATATTCACCATTTTGGACAGCAGATTATCGATTTCGTAGAGGCTCACCGCAGCTTCGACCTGTCCATCCGCTTCAGCGATGAACGCGATATGCTTCTCGAGACGGGTGGGGGACTCAAACAGGCTGCACCCCTCTTCGGTAACGAAGACCCTATTCTCATTCACAACGTCGATATCCTCAGCAATGTGGACCTCGGAGCCTTCTATCAGCAACATCTGGATGACCCTGAAGTTGCTGCTACCTTGATTGTAAGTGAACGCAAAACAAAACGCTATCTGTTGTTCGATGACGGCAATCGCCTCGTTGGTTGGACCAATATTGAAACTGGTGAGGTACGCAGCCCATACCCTTGGCTTCGTAACGCCACACTATCTCAACTCGAAGGAAACCGTTATTCCGTATCATCTTCCTCCCTTCAGGGAGGACGGGAGGTGGATCTATATGCCTTTTCCGGCATTCACATCGTTTCGAAATCCCTGATAGAGCTGATGGACAAGTGGGAAGGCAAGTTCCCCATCATGGATTTCTATCTTGCCGTCTGCCACCAAGTCGTCATCCGAGCCGATGTACGTCCCGACCTCCAACTGCTCGATGTAGGTAAGCTCGACATCCTTACCCAAGCCGAAGAGATGGTTCAGAAGTTAGGACTATAGATTCTGTCAAGTGACAACATACAGACAATGGAACAGAAATTCAATAATAACAGCATCAACCTGCAGAGGTTGCACGACTTCTGCGAGCAGGAGGGGGAGAGGGTTACTTATCGCAAGGGTGACCAGCTGGAACGTGAGGGCGACCCTGCCCGTTGGCTGGCTTTCGTGGAACGTGGATACTTCAAGTACGTGACGCATGGCATCAGCGACGACAAGGCGCACATCACGTGGTTCTCGTTCGAAGGCGAGTTCGTGGTCGACTATCCCACGTTCCTCTACGGCCGTCCGTCGCAGGCTACGATCGAGGCAATGATGCCCAGCCGAGTGCTGCGAGTCAGTGGCGAACAACTGAAGCTGTTCTTCAGCCAGAGCATGGAGACGATGGAGCTGCGTGCCCTCATCGGCGAGCACATCCTCTTCCAGTTCCGCTCACGCTATCTTGACCTCCATTGCGCCACGCCCCGCGAGCGCTATGACCTGCTCATGCGCCGCTGCCC
>JAFZYE010000001.1 GCA_017616445.1 Bacteroidaceae bacterium | reverse complement strand
GCTTACAACACAGTATCGCCTGCCAGTGGTAAGGTGCTCACTGGTGGTGTCGACTCAAACGCCCTGCAAAAGCCCAAGCGCTTCTTCGGTGCTGCACGAAACATCGAGGGCGGCGGTTCGCTGACCATCATCGCCACCGCACTTGTTGATACCGGTTCGAAGATGGACGAGGTGATCTTCGAGGAGTTCAAGGGAACAGGTAACTCTGAGATCCAACTCAACCGCTCGCTGTCGAACAAGCGTATCTTCCCGGCTATCGACCTGGTACTCTCGTCGACACGTCGCGACGATCTGCTGCACGACGAGACAACGCTCAACCGCATGTGGGTCATGAGGAAATTCATCGCAGAGATGAACCCCGTGGAAGCCATGAATGCCATTCGCGACCGTCTGGTAACAACCCGCGACAACGAGGAGTTCCTCATGTCGATGAACGGATAAAAAAGAAACCTTATATACAGAAAACAGATAGGCGAACAACCTATCTGTTTTTGTTTTTGATGAACCAGTTGTGTGAGAACTGATAGAAAGCCAAAGCAATCATGATCAGGATGAGAGACGTGAACAACAATGGCTGTGGTGCTCCGCCGAAACAACCAAGTCCCAATCCGATACCAATGGCGATACCACTCTCCCACCCAAGCATAAACGTGCTTTGCGACGTTCCGCGCTGACAGTGTCGACTCAGTTTGATAAAGAACAACAGGAAGCGTGAACCTATTAATCCCATACCAAGTCCGATGAAGAACGGAGATGCGTAACTCACGATAGGCAGGTCGCTTCGGGTGAGCAACATGATCAGTGCCACACCAAAAAGAATCAGACCCGTGACAACCTCACTCTTCAGTTCTGCATCGCGGAAAACAAAGCGCCAACATATCAATGCTCCAAGGAATCCACACAATACCATCGCATAGAAAAGCAACGGTAACTGAAACGACAACAGCATACCAAAGGCTACTGTGATCAACAGCAGATTCAGGAACAGCACCGTACCATGAGGCAGAAAGAAACGATCGAGACAGGCAAAAGGCACATCATCTTCCGGAATGCGGAAGGGGAAATGAACCATCAGCACCAGCACCAGACTCGCTACCGCACAACCTGTTGCTACAAGGAACACCGTCGCATGGTTTGTATAACGGAATAACAACAGACCAGCCAATGGACCTAGCGCGAGGGCGACACGTCCGAACCAGCCGGTAGCGAAGTTCGCCTCGGTACGTTGGAAACTTTCGCAGGTATCAATGATCAGCGTACTACAAAGCACCATCTGGGACAGTCCGAAGGCAGCACCCATTACAAAGCGCAGAAGTACCAGCAAAGGGAATTCTATAAACTGATAGCGCAGACAATCGAGGTAATACATTGAGGCCAGTAATGCTGCTAACACTGCAATAGCCACAATACACACAACATTCCGGCGGTAATGCTGTACGAGGAAACTCACAAAGGCACCCAATAGGAACAGTCCGGCTCCGAAGGCACCCATAACAAGTCCCGTCTCTGCTGCACTCAGATTCTGATCACCAGCAAGCCACAGAGGCATCGTTGGCAGAAGTATATAGACCGACATCGACAACAGAAACTCTGAGATGGCCAGCAACCAAAACTCATACTGCCAAAGACGGATATGTACGGACGTATTCTGAGCGTTCATAACTATAATATTGATTAGAATCCTCTTTTCATCGAAGACAACAATGTCTCCAGTTGTTCGAAGGTCAGTCCTTCATAATTCTTCAGTTGAAGGTCGGAAAGTGGTCTGATAGCCTCAACCGTATTTGTCGTAGCCAGACCAACCACCGTCATCTGAGCAGCACGACCAGCACGAAGACCATTGAAGCTATCCTCAAAGACAATGCACTCATCACTCTCAGCATCAAGCTTTTGAGCTGCTTTTTGATAGCAATCCGGATCGGGTTTGCTGCGATCAAAATCTTCAGATGTCAAGATGGCATCGAAGAGAGAGGTGAATCCAGGCTGATGACGATAGACACTCTCCATCTTAGGGATGTTGGAACTGGTGACTACCGCAGTCCTAACACCATGACTGCGCAAGGAAGTAATGAGCGTCTCAAAGCCTGCGATGTACTCGTAACTCATCTGCTGCTCGTAATCGTTGAGTCGGCTGGTGATACTATCCTGTTCAGACAGCAACGGTCCAGAGAACCAACGGTCGTAGATCTGCGTCAACGTCTGACCCTTGATCTCATGTTCCAGACCAGGATGTTCTGGATGGTACTGACGGCAGATGCCACCCCAAAATACACTGTATTGCGGCTCAGTGTCAAACACTACGCCGTCGAGGTCGAAAAGGGCTGCCTTTAACTTGGTCTGTATCACTATATACTATAAACTGTAAACTATAAACTCAATTTTGGGTGCAAAAGTAGTGATTTTCTGCGAGAAATTCGTTCTTTTCCAAAATTAAGTGTACTTTTGCAGTTGATTTCATGATTTATGTATATGAGACTGTTCTATTCCTGTGTCTTCGTCCTGCTGCTCTGTGCTTGCAGTAGGGATAGTGAAACCATCACTTTTGAGACCGTCGCTGTCAATAAGACCGTTGCCCTGTCTAATGACAGTATTCCACCGACGTGTAGTGTGAACATCCACCTCGAACAGGCTACTCCTGAGAGCGGAAGAGCGGGAGAGATTGTCAACGCGACCGTTGCCAATCGTCTGCTGAACCGGGGTGACGATGGTATCCAGCAGGCTGCAGAAGCCTTTGCTGAGGAATATACCAGCAACTACATCAAGACACTGCTGCCCCTTTACAACCAGGACAGGGAGGACCCCAGAAAACACGCGTGGTACCACTATCATTATATCATCAATAGCCACACCCAGACTGGCAGCAAGGGGACAGTGGTTTATCTAGCCGATATCAACTACCGCCAGGGTGGCAACCATGTCGTTAACCAACAGGTGGTGATGAATTTCGAGGCAAGCACTGGTAGACTGCTGACCACCAAGGACATCTTTGTAGACGGTTATGAGACACTACTGAAAAAGATCCTTCTGAAAGCCCTGAAGGAGAACACTGGTCTTAAAACCCTCAAAGCTCTTCGCAGAAAGGGATATCTCAAAGGAATGGATATCTTTGTACCAGAAAACTTCATCCTTTCGAGCGATGCCATCACCTTCATCTACAATCCTGACGAAATTGGGCCATACAACCTCGGCAGTACCGAACTGACCATCGCCTATACAGCCATGAGCAAGATCCTCAATTCTTCGTTCGAACATTAATCCCACAATCATGCCAACAGACATCATCCGTAAATATTTCCCAGACCTTACTACCCGTCAGCAGGAACAGATGGAAGCCCTCGATGAGCTCTATCATGACTGGAACGCGAAGATTAACGTCATCTCCCGCAAGGATATTGACCAACTTTACGAACATCATGTGCTTCACTCGCTGGCGATTGCCAAGGCTATCCATTTCCGTCCTGGTACTCGTATCCTCGATTTTGGCACAGGTGGCGGTTTCCCTGGCATTCCTCTAGCAATTCTCTTTCCCGACTGCGAGTTCAAACTCATCGACGGGACAGGCAAGAAAATCCGCGTGGCACAGGAAATAAGTCAGGCCATCGGTCTCACCAACTGTCATCCGGAGCATTTGCGGGGTGAGGACGAAAAGGGATTGTTTCATTTCGTCGTGAGTCGTGCAGTCATGCCCCTACCCGACCTTGTGAAGATTGTCCGTAAGAACATCATACGTCAACAGCGCGGAGGAAAGAACGACAGTGTCGCCAACGCCCTACCTAACGGTATTCTCTGTCTGAAGGGTGGAGACCTACAGGCAGAGACACAGCCTTTCAGGAATCTCATAGAGACCACCGACATCAGCACCTTCTTCCAAGAGGAGTGGTTCAAGGGTAAAAACGTCATCTACCTCCCCATCAACTAACACCATTATGATTACAATCAAAACATTCGCTTTCAACCTGCTTCAGGAGAACACCTACGTAATAAGTGACGACACCAAGGAATGTGTCATCATCGACTGTGGGGCTTATTATGAAGACGAACGCAAAGCCATTATCAACTATATCAGCAGCGAGGGACTAAAGCCCATACATCTTCTTGCTACACATGGTCACTGGGATCACAACCTCGGTATCGACACCATCTACTTGGAATATGGTCTGCAGGTGGAAGCAGCAAAAGAAGATGAGTTTATCATTACAGATATCCCCCGTAACTTCCTAAGCATCATCGGCGCCCCACTTCGTAGGGAGTATCCTGCCGTAGGCCGATTCTTTGACGAGAACGAGACTATCCACTTCGGCCATCACGCTCTGCAAGTTCTGAAGACACCAGGCCACTCACCCGGCAGTGTCGTTTTCTACTGTGCTGAAGAGCACACAGCTTTTACCGGCGATACTTTGTTCCGTATGAGCGTAGGCCGTACAGACTTTGAAGGTGGCAGTTACACCGACCTTATGGACAGTCTCACCAATGTTTTGGCAAAGCTACCTGCCGACACCACCATCTTTCCTGGTCACGGTCCGCAGTCCACCATCAGCGATGAGTTGCGATACAATCCTTATATGCAGTAACCCAACCGTTACCTTTGTTTCCTTACCTGCATTCTATACTTGTCGGTAAGCACTATCTGCATCACACGCGAAAAGCCATCAGTGAAAGACGGGAAGGCAAGAGCTACATGGCCCATCGTACGGCGAAGGTTTATCTCAACACAAGGATGCAAAAGGAATCCTCCACCATCGGGCTGGGCAACAATCATCATATCTACACCAAAAGGTCCTTTATATTTGTTTTTATATAGGACACTCAGTTCTTTACATATCTTATTCTGAACCTCATGCAATAATTCTACTGAGATATAATGGCTCAACAACACCGCCTTCATGTCTTCCGGTTGTAAGACATTACCCTTGTAAGCACCATTTTTAGTGAGGAAGAGTGACAAACCCAGGTATCGGACGTTACCCTCTCCGTCACTCTCAAACTCCATGCCGAAATCTTTCACTTTATGATAATATGGTTCCACAATCACTGTACCTTGACGGTCGATCACGTTACGTATCCACCTCTCCTGAGACTCATTGAAAGCGTCGTTGAAAAAGCGAACACCACGTCCACTACTGCTCCAGGGGGCTTTTACAACAATAATTCCATATTGTCGTTGATACTCTAATATGTCAGCCATATTGTCTGTCTCATAGGACTGACCTATTGTTCCCGATACCTGCAAGGATTTCAAGAGTGAGACGGCATGCTTGCGGTGTGAGAGTTCGCGTACTCCGGCAATATCATCTTCAGACGGCACTGCTTGCACGCCATATCGGAGCAGGAAACTGCGAAGAGCCAGATTCCATCCCCAGGGGCGCACCTCGGTAATATCAAGTCTGTTTAGTTGGGTTTTATCGACAAACTTTCTTTGTTCTCGGTCGATCCTTACTCTCAGTCGTCCATAAGACCGCTGGGCATTCATAACATTTTCCACAAGAATAAAGTCATCATCCCCTGCCCATAGAGCAGGCAGCCAACCCAAATCCTTCCGCAACTGACGACCAGCATGAGGTGCAGTGAAATTGCTCAGGTTTGAAGCCAAAGCCAAATCGTGTTCTGGGTTAAAAACATGTAATATCATACGTTTTTGCCACAAAGGTATGCATTTTTTGTATCTTTTTTGCTTTTTTATTTGGTAATATCAAAGATTTATATTATTTTTGCACCTAAATGAAACAAAACTAATTACATTATGCCAATCAAGATCCTCAGCGTCGATGACGAAAACGACCTCGAATTGCTATTAACGCAATACTTCAGAAGAAAAATCAGAAAGGGTGAATATGAGTTCTCTTTTGCCCATAACGGTCTCGAAGCACTAACGATGCTTCTCAAGAACAAGGACTATGACATCATACTCTCGGACATTAACATGCCTGAGATGGACGGTCTTACCATGCTCACGAAGATTAACGAGATGCAGAACCCCGCCCTGAAGTGTATTATGGTGTCAGCCTATGGCGATATGGGTAATATCCGCCAGGCGATGAACAGCGGTGCTTTCGACTTTGCTACGAAGCCCATTGACCTCGACGACCTGAGCGTGACGATAGAGAAAGCCATAGAACAGATCCAATACATCAAGACGATGCAGCAGGAGCACAACCAGCTGGAGTCGATCAAGGGAGATTTGGCTGTTGCCCGTGAGAT
>JAFZYE010000070.1 GCA_017616445.1 Bacteroidaceae bacterium | reverse complement strand
GTATTTGGACATACCACTACTATAGTAGTCACTCAACACTTGCAATTTAAAATCTTCACTGTAATGAAATCTTTTACTTTTTGTCATAACTTGATACTTGGGTTGTGGTGAAAAAGTGTCAAGCTATTTCAGTATAAGACATGAACTTTCCTTGGAAGAATGTTAGGTCTGTGTTAGGTTTATGTTAGGTCTTATGTTAGGTCTTTTAGTGTCATTTTGATACGTAAGCCGTTAGTAATAAACAAGTTATGCAACTCCAATGTTAGGTCTTGCGAAAAAACACGAACATTTTTATTTTTTCCCCATTTATGATGTTAGAGCCAGGCTTCTTTCTTTGGAGGTCATGAAGGTCGTAGTCAAAATATCATTTAGCGTTTCGCGTCTCAGTGCTACAGTTCAAAAGCAAGTCAACTCCTAACTTCTAACTTCTAACTATTTTCTACAGTACATCTCTAATACATCTCTAATACATCTCTAGTTTATCTCTAGTTATTCTCTAGTTATTATAATTAGAATTATACTAGAGAAAGAATAGAGAAGAATATGAGGGAGAGCTGAGAAAAAGATGAGGAAGGTTTGAGAAGAATATGAAGAATGTCGGAGAGGAACATAAGGAAAGAAAAATAAGCATGGGAAGCAGACTTTCGTAAAAACAATCATAGATGTTGGCACCAAATAAAGTTTATAGTTGATAGTTTATAGTTTAAAGTCAGTTGAAAGTTGAAAAATATGACCTTTGTCCTTAGACTTTTGACCTTAGACCTTCACAATAAAAGCTTATTTTTATTGTCGAGCGGTAGAATTTTATGAAAAAATGACATACGACGCAATAAATTGTGTTCTTTTGTTGTATATATAGATAGAAGACGTTAGACTTTGGAAAGAATGGACATGGGTTTGAATCATACAGACATACTTCGTGCGAAGGATGAAGCCTATATGCAAAGGCAGATTATCCAAGCGCATGGACAAAGTGTCTATACATTGGTTACCAAACTCATCTCTTGCAAGGAAGATGCTGAGGAGGTGTATCAGGATGTGTTCATCAAGGCATTTGGGAACATCAATTCCTTCGACAAGTCGAAAGCATCGCTGCGAACATGGTTATGCAGAATAGCATATAACGAATCTATCAACTATCTGAAACGGAAGAATTTACCATTGATGTATGTAGATGATAGTGAGATGAGTCTGGATTCAATTGTCGATGAAATGGCTGTTTTTTCGATGTCTCAGCAAGACGAACAGACGATAAAGATGATTGAACAGGCTTTGCAACAGTTGCCGAACGAGGAACAGGCTCTCATCACGATGTTTTATTTTGACGACATGAGCATCAAAGAGATTGCATACGTCACAGGTTCCCAACCATCAACCATAGGGTCTCGACTCTACCGGATAAGACAAAAATTGTATCATATCATAAAACACATACAGGAATGAAAGAAGAACACTTAGAACAAATACTGAAGCAAGATGCCAACTTGCGTGAGGCGGTCAAGCGCAACGCGATGCAGACTCCACCTGTTCCTGAAGCCCTCAATACACAATTGATGGAGCAACTTCAGGCGGCTCCACATCACAAGCGTCATGTTTGGCCTTGGGTAGCAGCAGCTTGCTTTGCAGGAATAGCTGCTCTTCTCATTGCAGTTGTCAGCCAAAACAAGAGTTCGACTGATACAATTGGCCCCCAATTGGTACAAGTGAAAGAAACTCCTATTATTAAAGAAAAGGTGATGCCAGAAATCAACTCGGAGGAGAAAGAACCTGCACAAATCAAGGAAGCAAAGAACAATAGGCCTAGCCCAAGAAAGGCGGGAAGGACAGATGGGGGAGTCAAAGATAATCACGTAGAAAGTGTAGAAGTGGCAAGTGTGATTGAAGAACCTATCATAACTGAGCCAGTGAAAGCAGAACCCATAATTCCTTTGATTCCCAAGGAACCCCGCCATACAATAAACGACCCTCATGCACTCACTCCTGAAAACATGGATCGAATGATTGCTCAAATGGCAGCATACTACAAGGTGCAAGGGTTGGAACTCAATTGTTCGAACAATGACGACTTCATGAATGGCACAATGTATGTCTTACCTGATGATGAAGATATCGACATCATAGGCCGTCTGTATGCCACTTTATTACGTTTCGACACTTCTGCACCCAACATCCAGTTGATGTGCTCGTCCGAGCAGTTCTACTTCTGTTTGACTAGCGAGAGAAATGGTAAGAAGACAGAGGATTATTGGATGGCAGAACGAAGTCGTGGACGGATTTATCTCTATCGGACGCAATCGACAGATGACGAGCCAGTCTCTTCGGCTTGTTTCTTCGAATACGTAGCTAAGCATGATAGGAAACATAGTAATTACAGCTAAAAAACAGGGAACAATGAAAACATATAGAATCATGCAAGTCTGTGCATCGATAGCATTGATGCTCGTACCAATGTATTGTCTTTCACAGATAAAGCCAGTTAATGCTTGTGCAGATGGTTGTATAATCATAACAAATCCCGAAGAACTTAAAGAAGCTGACCCCAACGACACAACCGTAAACTGGTCAGAGGGGTTCCGCATCATTGAGCCAGGAACCATTGGGTATAACGTGAATATTCCACTAAAGACAAAGCTGCCAGTACGTTCGTGGGCAATCGTTCGTGAGCGGAACCAGACCGTGCTCTATTGTTATTTTGTGGCACCATTTAATGCAACGAAAGAGATATGGCTTGGAGGTGATGAGGCATATATTGTTGATACCAAAACAGGTACAAGGTATAAGGCTCGTGGAACAGATGATCCGATGAGCTGGAATCAGACTTTCGGCATCAAAGCACCTGCAGGGTCATGGGTGGAATTCCGTGTCTACTTCCCTCCACTGCCAAAGAATGTGCAAGAAGTGTATATCTTTGGTGTACAGAAATGGGGATTCAGGGGGCAAAATAAAATTTGGATAGGCAATACAAAAACCAATCAATACGACAAGAAGATTCCGAAGTTTCATGTTCCTCAACTGATTGAGCCAGAGAAAGCGGATTATGATCCTGACGACATGGATACTTATGCAGTATATAACAACGCTCATCTGGTGCAGCCCATGAAAGAAAAGACAATGGCCATTTGGCTCACTCCCGAGGCCACTTATCTTGCCCTTACTGCCATACAGAATTGGACACGTGAATATTTCAGTTTTCAATCAACCATCGTATTGATTAGTGAGTCATCATCGACTAAGCAATACAAGTTGCGAAAGGTACTGGGCCTTCCGACTGACCGCCAGTTCTTTATTGAAGGACTCGTTGGTGACCATCAGGCATTCATCCTTGAATTCGAACCCCTGCCGCTCGATGTGACCACTATCTCATACTACGAACCAGAGGGGCAACCCTTCAAAGCATGGGGAGCTAATTGGGATGCGACGTTCATTACAAATCTGAATGTATCAGAACTGAAAGCCAATCAGAAACTCTTTAAATACTATAAACGAAAAATCAAGAAATAATCAAGAAAAATTGGTATGCAAATGCCAATAATTGTAGTAATTGTTTTTTGCTGTAGCCCTCCCGCACAGCGGTGCAGGAGGCACAGCATTTTGAAATACAACATTTTCACTTGACTTTTTCAACTTTGTGCGTTATATATAATGTAGAAATTTGTCAAAAGCTTTGACTTTGAAGAAATAATTCATATATTTGTAAGTGTTTGACCAAAACAAGATAGTTATGAAGAAAAATTTGTTATTAATGCTCACTCTGTTGCCTGTCAGTATGTGGGCTCAGTATAACCATCTGTCTGCTACCAAGAGACCAGGTGGTATTGTAATGGGATCACAAGAACTTGTTGACGACAGTGTATTTCGTGACATGGAATACTATACGTTTGGCAAATTATGGAAGGGAGATGATAGCCCAACTTTGACCCTATATCGAATAGACAAATCGGGTACTTATGAGCTCTCTTTACTGTTTTTTAGTTTTGATGGCTTTTATGTCTTAGACCAACCTACAGTAGTCCTTACTGATGAATTGGGTGAAGAGACTGTTTTGCATCAGTCACCATTAATTGCTGCAGGATATCATAGGGAAGAGATAGGAGGAATTCGTAAACAGTTACCCATAGCAGGTGAATCGGGATACGACAAGCTCAGGCCTACCAATGTTGACACATCTTATTTGCTTCATACGCACTTTCACTATATTACGGACCTATATTTTTCTATTCCTAACATTGAAGAATTTGCCAAGCACAAGTACGTAAAACTGTCATTGAGCGATGGCGAATTAGAGTATGACCTAAGAGAGGACGGTACGAAAGCTGTCAATAAGTTCAACAAAAAAATGCAGAAAGCAGTCAAGCATGTCGCCAAACTCCAGAAGCTTTGAAGATTTGAACCGACCCTGGTTGGACGGAAGGCTTTGGTATTGTGAAAAAATCTAAATTGCAAATGGTTAAATAGTAGATGGTCAAAGAGTATACATCTTTACATATAAGTAGTAATTGTTTGTTGCCTTCTCTTCCTGCACAGCGGTGCAGGAGGGGTTGGCTTTTGTGTAGATTGTTGGTGTTAGTGATGCTTTTCAGCTTCGCAACTGGCGTTTCATTTGCAACTGTACCAGACAAAAAGCCGAAGAGCGTGTTGCCTGTACAGGAGAAGGTGTATCTGCACTTTGACAACAACTGCTACTTTCTTGGCGATACCATTTGGTATAAGGCATACGTGGTATTAGCTGATGATAACAGTCCTGAACCTTTGAGTCGCATTTTGTACGTGGAGCTGTTGAATGAGCAGGGTTACCTGATGGAACGTCAACAGTTGGAAATCAATAAACTGGGACAGGCAAATGGATGTTTTGCGATTTCTGACACAACCTTTGCAGGTTTCTACGAAATACGTGCCTATACCAAGTGGATGCTGAACTTCGGGTATGACTATGTGAAACCCTGGTATGATTTTGAATCAGGTGTAGATTATGGTTGGGGGAGAAAAACAATCAACGGTAGCCAAAACAGTGGGGAACATGCTGATGCCATGTATAGTTGGCTGATGAATTATACAGAAGATGTGAAGTATGCCAATATCGTCAAATCAAGCGGTTATCATGTTCCGACCCGTTCTGAACAAGCGTTGAAGGATCGATTGGCTGAGATAAACCGGACACAGCAGATTGAGGATGACGAATATCGATTAAATAAATCTCTGGATCCGCATGGAATGCAGAAGATGTATCGTGACTATCATTATCTATTCTCGCGTGTCCTTCCCGTCTACAGCCGTCCTGATACAGCAGAGCATTACATGCGGAAGGTGATGCCGACCAAGATTACAGCAGGTGATTACCGAGTTGACTGGAAAACACCTGAATTCGATGTCAGATTCTATCCCGAGGGAGGCTATCTGCTGGAAGGTCAGCAATGCCGAGTAGCCTGGGAGGCGATGAACCAGCAACTGGAACGCCTCAATGTGAGCGGAGTATTGCTCGAAGACGGTGAACCCATTGACTCTGTTCGTCCGATTCATGCAGGAAGAGGCCTTATCACGCTGGATGTGAAGAAAGGAAAGAAATACAAAGTCCGCTTTGAGTTCGAAAAAGAAAAGTTCACTTTTGACCTGCCCGATGCGGAAGAAGAAGGTGTGCGCCTTTGGCTGGAACAGGATGAGGAAGGGGTGTATATTGATTTGGCTCAGACATTCAGGCAGCCGAGGCCACTCTATTTGAATATCTACTATAGAGGCAAGAGGACCGTCTCTAACTATAGCTTAAAGGATGAAGATCCTGTTGCCATTCCTCTTGAAGACTTGGAGGAAGGTGTGAATCAGGCGGTTGTGACAGATCAGCTAGGTAATGTATATGCTGACCGTCTGTTCTTTGTCAACAAATGCTATGAGTCTCAGGCAAAGGTGATGGTGGCGGGTATTGCGAACCGCCCTTATCAACCTTTGGAGAAGATACGCCTGAACCTGATTGCGACAGACCCCAAGGGATATCCGCTGAAGAACCAGACCTTCTCTGTCTCTGTAAGAGATGAGGCTCAGCTTGATCCCTCGTTTGCAACAGGCAACATCATGACCAACCTGCTGCTTGAGTCTGACCTGAAAGGGTTTGTAGAGAATCCTGACTACTATTTCGAGGCAGACGACGAGAAACACCGACAGGCACTCGACTTGTTGATGCTGGTACAGGGATGGCGACGGTATGACTGGCGATACATTGACTATCCAGAATATTTTCAGGTTGATTATCTTCCTGAGCAAAAGATGGTGATTTATGGAGATGCCATTCCGCTCAGGTCTTCTTTGACTGATCTAATCAAAAAACAGAAACGTCCCATACGCATCGCCTGTTCGATGCTCAACATGAATGATGATTTGAAAGAAGGTGACACATATCTGTTTAATGGAGTTGTCGAGGCAGATACGTCAGGCCATTTCCAGATTGCCTACGATCCATTCTATGGAAATGTGAAGTTGGCACTGAGGGCACAGTATGCCACGAGCAAGAAAGTGGAAAAAGAAAAGATACAAAACCATGATCCGAAAATCTTTGTCCGCAAGCAGGCATTCTATCCTCAGTCACTCAAAGCATACAGTTGGTACGAAACCTATCAACCTGATATCACCAAAGACAAGAAACTTACATGGGAGGACTATCAGGAAGATATCTATGCTTCGGAGTGGATACCACAAGTGAACATTCGATCGAAGCGGCGACCTCACTCCAAGTTGCAGAAGGACAAACCCGTAGCGCAGATTGATTTTCTTGAGTTCTTGAACGAACTGTGGGACAGAGGACGTTATCCACAGATTCAGCCATTGGATGGTAAAAAGATATTCTTTCTGTTATCCACAGACCCGGAAGATGCCCCCTTCAATGGAGATACATATATCTATCCTATCTCCAATTATATAAAAGGGAGGTACGAAAACACTTACAACAAACAGGAAGTCCAACAGTTTGGAATAAACTGGAATGTAAGTGGTTTCAATGGCCGTCTCGCAACCATCGAACACCTGCCGATACTAGATAGAATCTATGTTGTGAGTGATGCCCCTCGCCGTCCTGTTCCTTTCGAACATTATCATCAAGATCGGACAAACGGAGGTGAAGGAGTATTTGACCGAACAAATCCAGATTCGCCACCAGGAGAAAACTTCATCGGTTCAAAAGGAATTGATGCTTACATCAACCTCATCACTTTCCCTGATGACAAGACACGTATCACCGTAGGTCGTGAATACAACTTTCAAGGATTCACACGACCTGTGGAGTATTACAACCCTGATTACAGCAAAGCCAAACTCTCAGAAATAAAGGACTATCGTCGCACCCTCTATTGGAATCCGAATGTAACGACAGATAACTTCGGTCAGGCTTCCATCGAGTTCTATAATAACTCTGTTTGCAACATCATTGATGTGTCAGCGGAGGGAATCACGAAGTTTGGACAGTTCTTGCTCAATGAGTAGCAAAGTATAGTTTTGTCTGAAACTTCTGCAACTGCTTATCTTAATTATCAACTGTCAATTGTCAACTGTCAACATACGATGAAATGGGCAAAAAGTGACGAAAGTAGGGATTTTAGGGACGAAATTCGGAAAAATGTAAATTTTTTGTAAACTAAAATCTTTGGTGGATAACAAAAAAAGTTGTTACTTTGCACCCGAAATCAACAAGACCCACCCCGCCCTAATGGGCACCCCTCCCTCTATGGAGGGGAATAAATCTCCCCATAGAGGGGGAGATGTCCGAAGGACAAAGGGGGTCTGTAATTTGAGAAGTATATGAAACAAACGATTTTTATCCAGGTTTTGTTGTGCATTTCGCTCGTAGCGATGGGACAGAAGTGTAAGGTGTTGGATCGACAGGAGGGGAGCATCACCTTCGAGGTCGATAAGGACCTGCCGAAGCCGGAGAGAAACATCAGCTTAGCGGATGCGAATGTGATTGCACGACTTGCGCTCAACGAATTCCAGATTGAAGCGGAGTGTCAGAATGTGCTGGCAACCAGTTTCGCTGACAAGCGTTTGTGGTATAGGGGCAATGATGCTTTCTTTGCTACGCTCACGGAGGCATTTGCCGACCATCGACCTGTGAAACTGTCTCCTGATATGATGTGGGAACTTATCTGCCTCACCTTCAGCGAGTATGTCAACAACCACGCAGAGGAGATGCGACCGCTGCTGGTCAGTCATGAAGGTGTGAAGGATCTGGTCATCAAGACCAACCTGGCGGAAGACCCTACGTTCGACCTCCTGCACCATCCGAATGCGAACTGGAACGAAGTCATCCGCCTTTTCTCGAAGGAGATAGAAGCGCATACGAAGGGCGACCTTGCCCAGACGATGACAGCCGACTTCTCGACCACGGGAATGACGGAACGTATCGCCTCACAGGTCACGCTGATGGATGCCGTGAAGCAGTATTTCCGTTTTACGGACTTAGCCGGAACGTGTGGCATACCTTATATTTTATTGGAAGGCACACCAGCTGACTGGCGCAAGGTGGTGGAGAAGACGCAAGCGTTGGAGAAGTACAACATGGGGTGGTGGACAAAGGAACTGCTACCCATCCTGCAGGAGTTCGTGAAGGCAGCCGAGGGGAAGCCTAATCGTAAGTTCTGGAAGGACATCGTGATGCAGGATCGTCCCGACCGTCTGCGTGGAGGTGGTTGCAGCGGAGTGAAGCCTACGGAGTTCGACGGTTGGATGCTGAAACTGTTTCCCAACACCAAGGACAAGACCATCCGCAAGACGGTTGCGCATACGGCGTCGTTAGGACAGGAGATGTCGCATGTGGGATTCAAGTATGTGCTGTACAATCCTGTGACGAACGAAATACTGGAAGAAGCCGACATCGAACTGATTGCAGGGTTCGTGGGCATCGAGGTGGATGAGGCTACAGGCATGCTGTCGCCTAAGATTGGCTGGATATCCCGTAAGGCTGATGCCGAAGCCGAGACCCTTGCACGCATCATCGAACAGCAACATGGGATGCCACTTGACGTGGATGAAGTGCCGACAGTCTTGAAACGGACCAATCATCTGGATAGGCTCTATCTGTTGTTTGATAAAAAGGAGGTAGTCATTCCTGAGTGGATGGACGGCATAGAAATCAAAGACTTCAAGATTGAAGGCAAGATGTCGGAGGAAATGGAGGCGCAGCTCAAGCAGCGATTCCCTAAAGCAGCGATTATCAGTGCCGAGAAACGAAATGCTGAACGTGCCAAACGTGAAGCCGAAAGAGAGGCAAGGAAAGCAAAACTGGCTCCGATACTTGCCAAGTACTCGCAGCGGCTGGACAGCGTGGTGTTATATGACGACCGCTTTATAACGACGTTTGTGCTCGACTATGACGACGAGGGAAATATTTCCTCCGTGACTAGCTATCGTGATGAGGAGAGGAATGTTCATGACGATTTCTCTTGGAAGACAGTCACCCGATACGATACCCAGGGGCGTGAGGTGTCGGAAGTGGCATACAGATGGAACGATGGATGGGTATGTACGGATACAGCATTCCGGGATGTACAACTGTATTACAACGACTCCCATCAGTTGGATTCAATGATTAAAACGAGTTATTATGATGGCAAAGAAAAGCCTTCGACCATTCGAAAGTACACCTACCGATACAACCGCAAAGGGTTGCTGACAGAGGAACGCTTCTATCGTAATGGCGAGTTGGAACTGACGGAGACCTACAAGTATGATGGCAAAAACCGTCTGGTTGAGAAGAAAAGCATCAATGAGTGGTCGGATACGGAGTATGAAACCCTCTACACCTACGACAAACATGGGCGATATGTTCGTTGTACGGAAAGCTCAAACAGTATCATGAGTAATGTTACCAAAGAAGTATGCCAATACGACCTCGATGGCGACAAGTCGATGGTTTATCAGATGAATTACGATGGCGAGACGGGTACGCTGAATGAAGCTTTCGATTGGAACGATTGGGATCGTACCATCGCCTTCTTCTACGACAAAAGTACGAAGCGTGCGGAGGTGATGGGACTGGAACCCTGGCTCAAAAACAACATCAGCGCCCTTCCCTGCGGCAGCAAGTTCGGAGTCAGCCCTTACAAACCCACCCATATCGTCATCAGCGAAGAAGGTGACGAAGAACCTCGCATCTGCACGTTCTACTATTCGTACTTTTAGAAAAATGTAAAAATTAAAAAATTAAAAAATGTAAAAAATAAAGTACGATTTTATTATGAAACGAACTATTATTATTCCACTATTGTTCTGTCTGTCGCTCATAGCGATGGCACAAACGAACAAGGATCAAGAGAAAAACAATTACTTGATTCCTGTTGACAAAGAACAAGAAAGACAGTTCATTCAAGACGATTTGAGCCTGAGTTTCTATGCCGAAGAAATCTCACGATTGCTCATTCCTTCGAATGCTGCATTTGGTGTGATCTTCAGACCCTCTCTTTTCAGTGAATCGTCTATCACCTGTGATACCCAACGTCGTCTGTTGATGTATACAACTGTTGATGACGGCAAAACCATCTGGGGATGTGTGTGTGATGCCACTGAGGTGATCGAAGATGGTGTCGAACGCATGCGTGACAAACCAGAGAATTATCAAGCTCCAATGATGAAAACCTATAGCCTCACAATCTCGAATGATGCGTTAAAGCACTTGTTGAACTTATGGTCGGCAGCGATTGGTGCAGCCAAACCTTTGCAGGGCGACCAGAACGTTCTCGATGGAATAGGGAGGGAGTTCTTTATCAACGGGAAATATGCCCGAACCCATAGAGGAAGCATCAAAGAGGGAAGAATCCTCCGACTGCTCAACCTCATCGGAGACCTTCGTCAGGCCATCATAGATGGGGATTCCGTGCGTGCAGAGAAGGTTTGTCAGGAATCTGTTTCGCTCACGAAAGAGTTTGAAAGCTTGAAGTAATGCATCATTAGGGACTAAGAAACAGCTGCTCCCCTAAGATAGGGGGCATTGCGGAATAATAGCAATGCTTGCGACGACGAGAGATTTATCTCTCCAAAGGAGTGAAACGAAGTGTACTTTCGGCACAGAGTGACTGAGGAGTATGAAAGCTCTATATCATACGCCTCCACCGCAAGCGGTCCCCCTCCTCTATCTTAGAGGAGGAACAAATAACTAAAGTAAACCATTCACATATCATATCATCAAACCAATCATGAAGAGAATCCTTTTATTCATTACAGTTCTGGTAGCCACAATGAGTTGTGTAGCTCAGCAAAAGACAACAACGTCAAGACTCAGCGTTTGGCAAAGAGATCCGCTCATCAAGAACGGCGTCAACTACTATGAAAAGCTGTTCAACACTTTCAAGTACGAAGGAAATCCTGCAGCAGAGCAGTGGCATACCATAGGGCGGAAGAGCTATGAAAGTAAGCTTTATGGTCTTAGTAGCCGCTATCGAAGCCAGATAGATCGGATGGAGGAACTGGGCGATACCACAACACAGCAGAAATTAGAGCAGGAACGTGATGCCTTAGAGGAAGAGTTGGAAAATCTCATCGATCATTACGAAGAGATCTATCCCTGTCTTTCGCTCCTGTTTCTGAGAAGCCCGTCGTTCGGAGCACCCAACGCTTTGGCTTTCGACAACAATAACGCTGAAGATGAGCTGATTGCCTTGTCGAGTAAGGAAAGTATATGGTATTATATCGACGAGCAACCCATCCTCAAGACCGTACGCATGAAGGTGGACCATGAACTCTTCCGTTCCATCCTCCAACTTACCCGCTATGCCGCCTACACCTCCATCAATCAGGATCCTCAAAGTTTTGTGCTCGACGGAACTTCAAGATACCTGTTCTGGGACAGTATGGTATCGCAATTCACCTACGATGCAGATGATACCCAGAAGCTGCTATCTCAGACATATGACGACATCCTGAATGCGGTACTCGGCCAGGACTCCGACAAACTCAAATCGCTCGCACCCACCATCAACCGCCTGCTGACCCATTACCGCTCCTTGCAATTACCTGATCAATACATCGATAAGAGATACGAATGATGAAACGAATCGTTTTAATACAAGTGTTGATTTGCATTTCGCTTGTAGCGATGGCTCAGCCACGCAATTTCACACATCGACTGGATAGTATCGTTGAAATCAGTCGTGAACTGAGGAATGCCGGAAGTCATCGGGAGCGATACCTTTACGATTTTGCAGGTCATTTATCAGAGATCTCGAAGACGGACACATTTGCCATTACAGGAATAGTGCGGCGTTCCATAACACTCTTCGAATATGATAAGAACGGATGCAACACTATTCGAACAGATTATCGCGTCGAGGACAAAACCATACCTTATCACCGTTTTGTTGCCACCTATGATGCAAACAATATCCGAACCGGCTATGATAAGTATAGGTATGAAGCAGGTCAATGGGTTCTCATAGAGCATCAGGACCTGTCCCATGAAGAGGAGGAAAGTACGAAGGGCTCTCGGCAACAATCGGGATTCAACTATGACAACGATGCATGGGGCAATCTGATTCGGATTGAACATGCAGAAAGGGCACACTATACAGGCTCTACAAACTATTTCTACGATATGAGCATCAACGGCGAGCAGACGATAGGTTTGAATTTGTACGATGAGATTATCACCGACCAATTCGACACCTTCCTGCTGGAACGTTTGTCAGGGGTACATTCATGCCTCGTCAGGATTGCAAATTATTCCAAGGACGGGACATGTGACCCCTCTCCCGATTTCCGAATTTACTATTCGCCCATACCACGTTGATTTTTTTGAGATTTTCACTTGACTTTTTCAATTTTGTGCGTTATATTATTAGACACTAGACTTTAGACAATGCATAATGCATAATTCATAATGCATAATTGATGTAAAATGTAGAATGTAAAAGTGAAAAGTTAAGAGTTAAGAAAGAATGAAAAAATGAAGAAAGGGAAGTACATATTGGTGTTTTGGGGCTGTCTGCTGGTACAGACGGCTTCCGCTCAGCGGTTTGACCTACAGGTGTATAAGCCTGATCATGCCATCCAGGAAGAGGTAAACGAATGGTACAACCGAGACATCTGGGGCGGGTATGAGATTGGGAATTTGTGGTCTGACAAGCGTCTCACACAACCAAATCTTTCGTTGATTAGAGAAGTCGACCGGTACTTGCTTCGCGTGGACCTATTCAGTTCAAAAGGAGTATATGTCACAGATATCACCCAACATCCAATCGCTAAATTCGAGGATGCTGAAGGCAGAATCGTCTCATTGCGATGTGATAGCAAAACACCTGTCGTAGTAACGCAAACGACAGGAAGTTTCGGACCTCCAATCGTTGGGTCTACCTGGAATAGTGGTAGCAGTGGAAGTACTACAGGTAATCCGCTGCCCGAAAGGAGGCCAACATACATGACCATCCTGTCGTATGTGATTCCCGACCTCAATGGTTTTTCCCACCATCAGTTTGTGAAGGTTAGTATGTGTGATGGAGCCATTGAGTACGACCTGAGGGAAGGTGGTACGAAAACCGTCAAAAAGTTCAACAAGCGATTGCAGAAAGCAGTCAAGCATGTCGCCAAACTCCAGAAGCCTTCGAAGATAAGAATCGATCCAGGCTGGATGGAGGGCTTCAATACGTCTGCCCCAGGCATGCGTGGTTATGGGTTTTGAAAAATTGAAATATATGCACCTTAACATAAGTAGTAATTGTTATTTTGCCTTCTCTTTCTGCACGGCGGTGCATGAGGGAAGGCCTTTTTAAATAGTGTTGCAGAAACACCTATTCTATAAACAATTACGATGAATTACCCCAAAACTGCAAGAAAATGCAGAAAATATTTGGTCATGTAGAAAAATATGTCTAATTTTACAGCCGATTACGTAACTATATTTATTAACAACAAGAGCAAAAAGCATTTTGAATCTATGAAAAGAACTAGAACTCTTTCATTCATGGTGGTTCTTCTGTTGTGCATTCCTGTATTTGCACAATGGACCAAACCAAAGGCTCCTGCAAGCACTCCGCTTGCTAAGGGCACAAAGCTATACCTGTATAACCCAGGTGCAGATGGATTCTTTATGGGTGCAAACGAATGGGGCACTCGTGCAAGTTTCAGCAGCACAGTGGGTCATAAGGTAATTCTGGAAGCATCGACTGAGGATGCCAACTCGTATCTCATCACGAATGCAGCTGATGACGCTGACACCTTCCTCCCGTTGTACATCAAGGATGTAAATGGTGTATGGGTGGACGAGAGTGGCGAGAATACCGGTGACGACCTCTTCACTTTCATCGCACAGGACGACGGTACCTACAAAATCGGTCTCTCTGCGCTGAACAAGGAATTCAATCCCACGAACTTCAAGGACACCTATCTTGGTGTGATTCCAGAGATGAACGACACCCGCCTCTACCTCACCGACCCTGAGACCTATGTGGACGGAGTGGACTTCAACGCAAGCGGATTCCACATCACTTGGTATTTCGTAACCCCTGAGAATTATCTCACCTACACAGCTTCCATGAAGCAGTATCTGGCAGCGATGACATTGGGTGACATGATTGCGATAGCAGAGCAGACAGAAGGTGTCAACGCAGAAATCTTTGCAAGTGTCAAGGGAGTATATGCCAACACAAGTGCTACCGTAGATGAATTGGCAGAAGCCACCAAGACGCTGAAAGCAGCTATCGACCAGGCTAACTTCGATGCTGCATCGGTGGAGAAGCCATTCGAGATGCTGTCGACCAACGATGATGTGGAGCAGACGTTCACCAGCGGTGAGACTACCGGATGGACTTCGACCATTGCTGCCCAGAACAAGCAGGCAAACAACGGAAACGCAGCTGTCGACTACAACGTGACAGGCAATCACTACGAGAATTGGAACGGCAGCCCATTCGGAACAGGACGTATCTACGCAACCCTGACGAAAATCCCTAACGGTGTGTATCGTTTCAGCGCACTCGCATTCGCCAGCGAAACGGGAGGCACTTACCTCTATGCCGGCAACCAGAAGACTTTGGTGGAATCTACCAAGATTGACATTGAGCAGGAGACCAGCGTGCTGGTCATCGTGACGGACAACACCCTGGAATTCGGACTTCGTGTAGAAGAGAAAGGTCCTAACTGGGTCGGTCTGGACAATGTGAACCTCTATTATATGGGCGAGAGCTACGGGGCATATGAATATGCTGGCACAACGGCTCTGAAAGAAGCTCCTGACTATGAGACATACCTCGCAGAAAACGAAGGAATGGTGTTCTATCAGAAGGCCACCTACACAGCATATTGTGAGGCAAAGTTGAAGCTGCTCAGTGATATGGACTTAGATGGTGGCGAATTAACAGAATATGGCAAGATGATTTCTGAAGACATCACCCAGTTCAAGGAAGCAACAGCTGCACTTCAGGCAAGCCTAGATGCTTACACAAATTATTATAATGTGTATCTGGATGCTGACGATTGGATTACAACAATGAGTACCGACTCAGAAGCAGCTAACAAATTAGGAGACTACCTCATGTCAGAGGATGAACCTGCAGAAGGTTCATTTAATGGTAATGGAGGTTCACAGTACCTGCTGACGGAAGGGCTGCTCGATGTAGCGGGTATTCAGGCAGAGCAGGAGTATCTTGCCAAACTGCTCAACGATGCAGTTGCATCAGGTATGAGCGATGGTGACGACTGTACAGAGCTGTTGAAGAACCCGAACTTCAAGGAGGAAGGCGGATGGAAATCAGCTGTAGGTCCTGTATGGCCTGTAGGCAGCGAGGACTTCCGTGTGTTCCAGGCTCAGAACATGGTGTGCGATGTGTACCAGGAACTCACAGGATTGCAGAACGGACTCTATGAGATGAACCTCCAGGCTGTGTTCCGTCCAGGCGAAACCTATACAGAGGAGAATGCAGAAGTAGCCAAGGCATACGCATACATCAACTCATACGAGAGCAAGGTGACATCAGCTGACGTGAACTCTGCAGATGCAGCAAGTGCTGCCTTTGTGGAAGGACAATACCCACTTACGGTCTACGGTCTCGTGACAGACGGCACCATGCGTGTGGGTATCACGAACAAGGTACGTTCAGTCGAAGGATGTATGCTGTGGGCCGGTGGTGTGAAACTCACCTTCCGTGCTAAGAACGCAGAAGTACTCAGTGCAGTAATTGCACAGACGACACCTAATGCAGAAGCATTGCTCAGCACCCTTTGCGGACAGGCAGAACTCGACACACTCCAGGCTGCCATCAATGAAGCTCAGGCTCCTGCTGATGCCTACAACGCACTCGTAACCCTCAAGGCAGCGATGGAGGACATCGCAGAAGGTGCTGACCTCTATGAGCGATTGGCAGTTGCCATCAAGTCGCTCGATGAGGCTATCAAGGGTAGTACTACGGCAAATGCAGCCACAATCGCTAACGCACAAGGTGTGCTCGATGCAGCGAAGGCAGCTTACGACAGCAAGGCATACGACAACAATCAGGCAGAACAAGCTGTTAACGAAGTGAACGCCGCAGCAGTATCTGTGAAGATGGGTGGCGAAACAGCATCGGAAGACAACCCTGTGGACTACACATCAGCTATCGTGAACAACAACTTCGACCCAGATAAGGGTAATAAGAACGAAGGTAAGATTGAAGGATGGGTAACTACAGCCATGAACGGCTACAAGGAATACACCGTATCGTACAACCGCGCTGCATTCGAATTGAACCAGAAACTGTCTGGTCTGCCAAAAGGCAAGTATAAGGTAACCGTCCACACTTACTATCGTGCGGGCTACTGGAACGAGGAAGAGGCGCTGATGAAAGAAGGTAAGGAAACACACCTCACGACCCTCTATGCCGAGACTTCAGAAAAGAAGTTCACAAAGCCTGTGATGACCCTCACAGAGGGTGCAACAACAGAGCAGCTATCACCATCGAACAAGTTCTACACGCTGAGCAACGGTCTCTACGCTCCAGACGGAACGACAGGTACTGCTGAGTACTTTAAGGCTGGAGCATACCTCAACGAATTGGAATTCACTGTTCCTGCTGACGGCGAAGTGACGATTGGACTCAGCAAGACTGAGGTGATTGCAAACGACTATGAGGTAGTCGGCGAATGGAAACTATGGTACATGGGCGACCCAGAAAAGCAACTCAAAGCTACCGATGTTTCTACGCTCATCGTGAACAACAACTTCGACCCAGATAAGGGTAACAAGAACGAGGGTAAGATTGAAGGTTGGGTGACTACTGCCATGAACGGCTACAAGGAATACACCGTATCGTACAACCGTGCTGCATTCGAATTGAACCAGACACTCAATGGTCTGCCAGAAGGAACTTACAAAGTAACCGTTCACACCTACTATCGTGCGGGCTACTGGAACGAGGAAGAGGCGCTGATGGCTCAAAATCAGGAAACTCACCTCACGACCCTCTATGCAGAGACAGCCACTAAGAAGTATAGCAAGCCTGTGATGAACCTCACAGAGGGTGCAACAACAGAGCAGTTATCACCATCGAACAAGTTCTACACGCTGAGCAACGGTCTCTATGCTCCTGACGGAACGACAGGTACCGCTGAGTACTTCAAGGCTGGAGCATACCTCAACGAGTTGCCATTCTATGTAGGAAACGATGGAACCGTCAAGATCGGACTCAGTAAGACTGAGGTGATTGCAAACGACTACGAGGTAGTTGGTGAGTGGAAACTCTACTACTACGGAGCAGGCGATAAGGTAGCAGAGATTGGTGGTGATACCGCTATCAAGGCTATCGAATTGAATGCAGGTAACAACGTAGCAGGCATCTTCAACACCAGCGGAGCACGTCTGGCTGCACCTCAACGTGGTATCAACATCATCCGTACGGCTGAAGGCAAGACCATCAAGGTACTTGTGAAGTAAGCTTGATTGTCGAACAACAAATTAGGCAGGCTCAATCATGGGCCTGCCTATTGTTTTGTTCGCTTATCTCGTTACTTCTTCACGTGCTTGTATTTGAAGAAGATAGCGAAGAGGATGGCTACAACGAGCGCATAGCCAGCGAAGATATACCAGCAGGTTTGCCAGCCAACGACTACTTCTGCTCCTGATGCGCCATTTGCCTGTGGTGTAAAGACATAATTATTGATGACGGCCTGAGCTACAAGCGTTCCGACGAAGGCTCCTAAGCCATTTGTCATCATCATAAATAATCCCTGAGCACTGCTGCGGATGCTTTCGTCAGTTTCCTGATTGATAAAGAGCGACCCTGAAATGTTGAAGAAGTCGAACGCAACTCCATAGACAATCATCGAAAGGACGAAAAGCCATACACCACCACCAGGATTGCCCAATCCGAAGAAAGCAAAACGCAATACCCAACCCAATAAGGCAATCAGCACAACCTTCTTGATGCCGAAACGCGACAGGAAGAAGGGGATAAGCAGGATGCAAAGTGTCTCACTCATCTGGGAGAGGGATATGAGGATGTTGGCATGCTGAACTCCGAAGGTTGACTGATACTCGGCAATATCACCGAAGCTGGTGATGAAGGGGTTGGCATATCCATTGGAAATCTGCAGACAGAAGCCAAGCAACATCGCAAACGCCATAAACACAGCCATACGGGGATTTAGGAAGAGTTTGAAGGCATTCAACCCAAGTGCTTCAAAGAGCGTCTTCTGCTTACTCTCATCCTTCTTGATAGGCATACGAGGCATCGTCAGAGCGTAAGCAGCCATAACAAGACTCAAACCACCGCTTACCATCCACTGACCAGGTGTTGACTGCAAACCGCAAAGGTCAACAATCCACATGGTTACGATGAAACCGATTGTGCCCCATACGCGGATAGGCGGGAAGGCTTTCACGGTGTCCAATCCTGCATTCTCCAATGCAGAATAAGCTACAGAATAGCTGAGAGCGATGGTAGGCATGAAGAACGCGACGGAGAGGGTATAAAGTGCAAACAATGTACTAAAGTCAGGAGTGGGACCAGCTTGATAGCCGTAAACAGATGCGCCAATCATGAAAGCGCCAGCCAAAGCGTGGCAGAGACTCAATACTCGCTGCCCTTCCATCCATCGGTCAGCCAGGATTCCCATCAAGGCAGGCATAAAGATGCTCACAATACCTTGAACGGAATAGAACCATCCGATATTAGGACCAAGCCCAACACCAGCAAGATAAGTGCCCATAGAAGTCAGATAGGCTCCCCAAACAGCAAACTCCAGAAAATTAAGGACAGTAAGACGAAATTTTAGGTAATTCATAATTTCATATTGTTTTATTAGTATTCGGGCGCAAAGATAGTAAAAAAATAGCGAAAAGTGAAAAGTGAAAAG